>DASRZL010000063.1:0-28065 GCA_035686425.1 Thermoleophilia bacterium | reverse complement strand
TGCCCGACGCCGATGCCGCCCTTGCGGAGGAAGCGGAGCGCCTCCATCGCGCCGTAGGGGACGGCGGCAGCCTCGGCGTAGCTCATGGTCGCCGGCATCGGGACCACGACGCTGCCGGTGCGGCGTCCGCCTGCGCGGGCGTACTCGGCGTAGGCGCCGAGCCCGATCCCGGTGGTGCCGTAGACCCGGTCTCCGGGCGCGAAGGAGGTCGCCCCATCGCCGAGGGCCTCCACCTCGCCGGCGAACTCTTGGCCGAGGATGCGGACCCGGGGCCTCACGACGCCGAACGCCAGGCGGATGGGTAGCCAGATCCACGCGGGGAAGTCGAACCGGCGGATCTCGCAGTCCGCCCTGGAGGCTGTCGTGGCGTGGACGCGGACGAGTACCTCGCCGTCCTTCGGGCGCGGCTTCTCGACCTCTTCGAGCTTGAGGACGTCCGGGCCGCCGTAGGCTGTGCAGACGATCGCCTTCATGGACACCTCGCAGTCCCTCGCTGTCGCGTGCGCCCCGCCGGGGCCATTCTCTCGCACTTTCTACCCTAACGGTTCGGCGTCTTGCCGAGGCCGGCGGCACGCGGGACGGCGCCGGCTACGTGGTGCGGACTGTTGCTGACCAGGCATTCCCAACGGGAGGAGATCGGCAGGACGACAGTCCTACTGTGGGTGGTAGGCGACGGAGGGCGAACGGTTTCGTGGTTCGACTCCCCTGCGGTCCACCAGCCTCCCTGCAGGAGCGCTCTCGCCGGACACGGGGTGGCCCAATCTGCGTCAACTGAGCCCGACAGCCGCTGGTGAAGCATTAACCCTGTTGAGGGAGGGTTTATCGGGAGGCCCGGTGGGGCCAGACACTGCCAACGGGGTATCCCGCCTTTCGAACATGTCGCCGGCCCTTCCACGGTGATCTCGCCGGCGACCAGAGGTGAAGACATGAAGACCTCATCACAACTACGGCTCGTTCGTCTTTCGGGCCTGCTTCTGCTGTCGCTGCTCGTGGTCGCGCTGGCCGTCTCGTCTGCGCAGGCCGCAGTGAGCGGCAGCAACTCGTCACAGCAGCTGACGCTGGCCCAGGTCCTCCAGCGCCACGGCGCTGGGGCAACCACGGGCACCGCGGCCTTCACGGCCGCGCAGGCCGGCACGCAGGGCAGGGGCGGCGTCGGGCCGCTCGCAGCCGCGCAGGCCGGCACCCAAGGCAGGGGCGGCATCGACCTGGCACTGCTCACGCCCGCGCAGGCCGGCACCCAGGACAGGGGTGGCGTCAGCCTGGCACTGCTCACGTCCGCGCAGGCCGGCACGCGGGGCAGGGGCGGCGTCGACCTGGCAGCGCTCACGCTCGCGCAGGCCGGCACCCAGGACAGGGGTGGCGTCAACCTGGCACTGCTCACGCCCGCGCAGGCCGGCACCCAAGGCAGGGGCGGCATCGGGCCGCTCGCGCCGGCGTACGTGGCGCAACCCGCTTCGCCGAGCTCGCCTTCCAGTACCACCTGGATCGCCATCGGCTCGGCCTTGGCGGTGCTCGTCGTCGGGCTCACCGCGTGGGTCCTGATCCGCCGCCGCCGCTCTCCCGAGCTCGCGTCGGCGAGCTACTGCGCGCAGCATCCCCAAGACCCGCTGTGCGCCGCGGCCTGACCTCCCCGCGAGGCGGCCACAGGTACGCCTCGTGAATGCAGCTGGGGCGGTGTCGCCGAAGGGCGACACCGCCCCAGCTGCAGCGGATCAGGTTCGGTCGTCATTGCCGGCCGCCGCGACGCTAGCCACGGGCTGCGGCCGCCCTTCCCTGATCAGCCTCGAAGCTCCTGTTCGTCGCGTGACCCGGCCGTGGGCGAGCGCGGTCCGCCCTCGGCGATGCCCATCAGGATCTCCCTGAAGAGAGCGATGCAGTCGTCCGGATCGTAGCCGGGCCCGAAGATCGTCTGCTGGACCGCGAGGCCGTCGATGACGGCGGAGATGAGCATCCCGAGCCCACGCTTCGGCGACTCGGGCAGATCGTCGCCCGTCAGCATCAGCCACTCGAGGTTCCAGGCGAACCAGCGCTCGTAGAGCTCCATGAACTCCCGCCTGGTGGCCGCGCTCTTGCGGACCTGCGGCAGGACCTCGAAGAAGCCGCTGAACGAATCCGCGTCCGTGGCCACGTATCGGGCGCGCGCGACCAGCGCGTCGACGCGCTCGGAGGGTCGTCCCTCCGGCTCGACAGGGGACTGCACGGCCGCGCATTCGTCGAGCACGATCTCGCGGATCACCGCCTCGATGAGACCCTGCTTGCCGCCGAAGTAGTAGCGCGTGGAGGCCTTGTTGACGCCGGCCTCCGCGGACACGGCCTCGAGGGTGAGCGCGGCGAACCCGTCGCGCGCCAGTATGCGCCGGGCGGCAGCCACCATGCGGCGAGCCGTCGGGTGCGTCGCCGCGTCAGGCCGGCAGCCCGAGCCCTGATCGCTCGTTGCTCCACCGTCATCGCTGTGGCCGTCTGCGGGCAGACCTGACCTCTTTCGTCTCTCGCTCTGGGTGAGCACTGTCGCGTCTTGTCTGGGGAGCGATGGTACCACCGTGCGGCCCTTGGGCTGGATGCATTCCCCGCTGCTTTCCGCGGGACGAGCACGGTGGGCCTCGCGCCGCCCTTGCCCTGGATCGGGACGCGTCGTAGTGTATCAATCATCCGGATGGATGAGGGCTCGTGCGCGACCGTGAGCGTGGATGGGTCGCAAGAGGCAGAGAGCTACAGGAGGTGCTGCTCCAGATGAACGAGAACCGGTCCGAGTCGGCTACGGCGGCAGCTGATCCAAAGCCTGACCGTAGGTACAAGCGTCTCACCGTCGACGTCGAGAACTGCACCGGCTGTAGATGCTGCGAGTTCGCTTGCTCGCTGCGCAACTATCAGGAGTGCAACCCGTCGCGGGCCCGCATCTACGTCGTCCGGTCTCAGGTCGACGGCGTCATCACGACCGTCCCCGTGACGTGTCAGCAGTGCGAGGACCCGCTGTGCGTCGCCATGTGCCCGGCGTCCGCCCTCAGTCGCTCCGCCGAGACTCATGCCGTGGTCGTGGACGCGGACAAATGCCTCGGTTGCCGCACATGCGTCGAGGTCTGCCCGTTCGGTGCTCCCTCTGTCGATCCGCGCACCGGCAAGGCCGAGAAATGCGACCTCTGTGGCGGCGATCCTGTGTGCGTCAAGGTGTGCTCGCAGCAGGCCCTGACGTTCATCGATGCCGAGGAGGAGGGTTTGCGCCGCAAGCGGAGCGGCGTCGAGAAGTACCTCGACCACCTGAACTCGATAGCGGCGCTCGGCGCATGACGTGGGAGGAGCAGCCATGACGTATCTCTACGGCGGCAAGATCCTGCGCGTCGACCTGACGAGGCGCGAGGTCCGGAGCGTACCCACCGAGCAGTATGCGGAGAAGTACATCGGTGGGCGTGGCCTCAATGCGCGCCTCCTCTACGAGTCGGTCGACGCTTCCACCGACCCCCTGGGCCCCGAGAACATCGTCTCCCTGGCGGCAGGGCCTCTCTCGGGGACCTTGTATCCGGGTTCCAGCCGTACCGACGTGATGTGCAAGTCACCGGTCACCGGCCTGATCGGCAACGGAAGCATGGGCGGCGATTGGTCGGCCGAGCTCAAGCAGGCGGGCTGGGACGCGGTCGTGCTCGAAGGCAGAGCCGACCAGCCCGTCTACGTCTGGATCCGCAACGAGCGGGTCGAGATCCGCGATGCGGCCGGCCTGTGGGGCAAGCCCAACTATGAGACCCAGGACATGATCCGCGCCGAGCTCGACAGCCCTGACGCGAAGATCGTCTCCGTCGGACCGGCCGGCGAGAACCAGGTCGTGTACGCGACCGTGCACTGCAACGTCGGCAATGCCGCGGCGCGCACGGGGATGGGCGCCGTCATGGGATCCAAGAACTGCAAGGCCGTCGCTGTCCGCGGCACGCAGGGCGTCAAGGTGGCCGACGGGGAGGCGTTTCTCGCCGCGTGCCTCGACGCGCATCAGGTAGTGCGCGATTCCGACTATTACGAAGAGGTCCACAGCATCGGCGTCATGAACGCCGAAACGGCGTACGTGCGCTCCGGCATCGAGGCCGGCGGCGACGGCCACGAAGGATCTCCGCAGTACGAGGACGCCTTCAGCTACCGCGACTTCTACCGGGAGTGGGGTCACCGCCGCACCGGCTGTGCCGGTTGCCCGGTGCACTGCATGGAGAACTACCGGGTCCCCGGCATCGGCGGCACGGTGATCTCGTGCGAGGTCTACCCGCAGCTCTCGGCCGAGCTGCAGAACGAGGACATGCTGAACTGGTACACACAGGTCAGGCGCTGCCAGCAGATGGGCATCGACAACACCTCGATGGCGATGACCATCCAGTGGCTCATGGAGCTGCGAAGGATGGGGATGCTCGACGAGAGCCTCACCGACGGAGTGGCGGTCGAGTTCGGCAGCGGTGAGGCGATCGAGTACCTGATGCGGGCCACGGTCGAACGAAGCGGCTTCGGCGACGTCGTGGCGCAGGGCATGAAGGCCACCGCCGAGTATCTGGACGCGCGGGTGCCGATGGAGCGGCGCGGCGGGAGGAGCACGTACTACTACGCGATGCAGGTCAACAACAACCCGATGTACGGCATCAATCCGCGTATGAAGTCGATGGCGCTCTCGTACTCGATCGGCAGAAGGTCTGACCCCATCCAGGACCTCAACATGCAGGAGTTCGACTACCTCACGGCGCCGGTCACGCCGGACTGGTCAGAGACGAGCAGACAGGCTGCGGTCGAGCACGAGTACGCGGCCTCCGCGGCCAAGACCGGGATCGAGAACGCCGGAGACCCCGACGTCTGCGACGGCAACGCCATCATAGTCTCGGACATGGGCGTCACGACCGGCATCGCCGACATGGCCGGCACCTGCAAATGGCACACCCCGTGGCTGTTCATGGACATCGCCCCGAAGGACTACGCCAGGGCTCTCACGGCCGGTCTGGGGCGGACGGTGACCGAGGAGGACCTCACCGCCGCTTCTCTCCGCCTCAGAAACCTCGAGCGCGCCTTCGAGTGCAAGCTGGGCAGGCGCCGCGAGAACGACACGATCCCCGAGAAGGAGTTCGGCAAGAAGGTCTCGCGTGGGCTCTGGAAGGGCAAGCTCGGTCTCTCGCGCGAAGAGCTCGAGGGCATGAAGGACACCTACTACGAGCTGCGCGGTTGGGACCTCGAGACGGGCGTCCCGCTCAAGGAGACGCTCGAGGACTCCGGTCTCGACGACGTGGCGCAGGACCTGGAGACCATGCGGATCTTGCCGCGGCACTCCGGGCGGGCGGCGCTCGAGTGAGGGACAGGGCTCTGGCAGCGGGGCTGGGCCGGTGACGGAGGTCGCCGGCACGGAACGCGTGTGGACCGTGCCTGCCGATCTCGCGGCGCGGATCCACGCTGAGCCGCGCCCCGCCGACGCACAGTCGTCGTGGGAGCTGTCGATCGCCGGCTACCTGTACCTGGGTGGTCTCGGCGCGGGTGCGTTCATCGTCGCCACCGTCGCCGGATGGCTGGGGCTGTCCCTGGCTCCCACCGGAGCAGCCGTGCTTGGTGACTGGGTGTGGGACTGGTCGCCGGCGCTGGTGCTGTGGGGACCCTTCGTCACCGCGCTCGGCGCCTCGCTCCTGGTCTTCCACCTCGGCCGGAACCGCTCTCTGTTCTACACCGCCTGCAGGAACCCCCGCACTTCGTGGCTGGCGAGGGGCTTCCTCATCCTCACCGCGTTCATCGTCGTCGGTTGCCTGCTGGCGCTGATCGCGATCGCCGCCCCCTCCTGGCCCGATCGCCTGCCCGGCCTGTGGCGCTTCGCTGAGGTCGTGGGGGTGCTGTTGGCCTCCGCGACGGCCGTCTACACCGGTCTCCTGCTGAGATCGATCAGGTTCATCCCCGCCTGGAACGCCACGCTGATCCCCCTCCTGTTCCTGGTGTCGGCGATCTCCACCGGGGCGATGGGGGTGACCGTCGGCGCCATGCTGCACGGATACCTGACCGGCGATGCCGGCTCGGCACACGACCTCGTGCGGTGGTTGGAGGCGCTGGAGGTGCCGCTGATCACGACGGAGGCGGCGCTTCTCGCCCTGTACATCGGGAGGCTGAGACGGGGCAAGCCGGAGGGCGCCCTGGCGGCCAGGACGTGGCTCTCGGGTCGGTGGCGCTACGGCTTCTGGGGAGGGATAGTGGGATTGGCACTCGCGCTGCCGTTCGTCCTCACTCTGGTGAACGGCGCACTCGGCTCGAACACGGTGGCGCTGGCCGCCGCCGCGAGCGTCCTGACAGGCGGCTTCATGCTGCGCGCCGGCATCCTCGCGGTCGGCGTCAAGGAGGCCCCGCCGCTCTACAGGCTGGCGGAGTGGCGGGCGCGCCACCCGAAGGTGGGCGCCGGGCCGGCGCCGGAGCGATCGTGATTGACGCGGACCCGTGGCGGTGAGAGACGTGCACGAGAAGGTCCTGATGATCGACGAAGAGAGGTGCGACGGCTGCATGCTCTGCGCTCTCGCCTGCTCTATCGCGCACACGGGGAACGCCGACCTCGAGCGTGCGCACATCACGGTCTGGCGCACGCAGGAGGGTCTGCACGTGCCCCTTGCCTGCCATCACTGCGAAACGCCGTCGTGCACCGAGGCCTGCCCCACCAAAGCCTGCCGGCAGGACCTCGCAGACGGCCGGGTCATCATCGATGACGGTCAGTGCATCGGTTGCCGCACCTGCGTCGTCGCATGTCCTTTCGGTCATGCCCACTACGACAGGGTCAACCGTGTCAGCGCCAAGTGCGACTACTGCGACGGGGAGCCCGAGTGCGCGCGCGTCTGCGAGCCGGGGGCCATCCGTTACGTGTTCGCCGACGAGAGCTCGGCGCACAAGAGGCGCGAGGCGGCCGTGGCGCGCGCGGCACGCGCGCTGCGGTCCTGAGCTTGGCCGGGGCGGACGAGATGAGCATGGACCCTGGTGAGAACAGGACGGTGGAGGTCACGCTCCAGCTCCATCCGCACCTCTCCAGGTACCGCCCGCGAGTCTCCGTCTCGGAGCTGTCGCGACTCACCGTGCCAACGGGCAGCACGGTGGGGTACCTGCTCAACCATGTCTGCGGCCTGCCCGCGCGGCTGCAGCTGTTCGTCGCGCTCAACGGACGCCACGCGACCCGGTCCACGGTGCTCGAGGACGGAGACCGCGTGCGCATCTTCATGCAGTTGTCAGGTGGCTGACCGCCGTGAGGCAGCCGGCCCGCTACGCTCAAGGAGGCGATTCGCCAGTGAAGCCCCAGCTCGTCGTGAATCCGGACAGGTGCACGGGATGCAGAGCCTGTGAGACCGCCTGTTCCTTCGCGCACTACGAGGAGTTCAACCCGCAGAAATCGGCCGTCCGGGTAAGCATCTTCACCGAGCAGTGCTTCTTCCTGCCGGTCGTCTGCCTGCAGTGCAGCGATGCCGCCTGCGTGGCCGTGTGTCCGTCGGGTGCGATGCACGCCGACGAGATCGACGGCGGCTACGTGGTGCTCGTCGACCGCGAGCGCTGTGTGGGGTGCCACATGTGCGTCCTCGCCTGTCCCTTTGGCTGCGTCGAGGACGACGGCGCGAACAGCGTGCGCAAGTGTGACCTCTGCGACGGGGACCCCGCGTGCGTGCATGCGTGCGCGACCAAGGCCCTTGACTACGCCGGGGTCAACTCTCTCACGAGCGCGCGGCGCAAGGCGCTGGCGGAGCGAATGAGGCTCGAGGAAGGGCGGCAGTGATGGCGCGCGCAACTGCGATCGGTGGCTGGCAGGGCAGGCTCCTGCGGGTCGATCTGGAGCGACGCACGGCGAGCAGCGAACCCATCGATCGCGCCGTGCTCGAGAAGTACGTGGGCGGACGCGGGCTCGGCGTGTGGTACCTGAGCCAGGAGGTCGATCCCAAGGTCGATCCGCTCAGCCCCGACAACAAGCTCATCTTCGCGACCGGCCCGCTTACAGGGACCAGCGCGCCGGCGGGCAGCAGGCAGATGCTGGTGACCAAGTCTCCGCTGACGGGGGCGATCGCCACATCGAACACGGGCGGCTATTTCGGCGCCGAGATGAAGTTCGCGGGCTACGACGTCGTCATCGTCGAGAAGGCGGCCACCGCTCCGGTCTATCTCTGGATCGAGGACGACCGCGTGGAGTTCCACTCGGCGGAAGACGTGTGGGGGCGGGAGGTCAGCGCGACGACCGACATCCTGGTGGGGGAGACTCACGAAGAGGCCAAGGTCATGTGCATCGGGCCGGCCGGCGAGAACCTCGTCAAGATCAGCGCCATCATGAACGACATGGGCCGGGCGGCCGGTCGCTCGGGAGTGGGCGCCGTGATGGGGTCCAAGAAGCTCAAGGCGATCGTGGTGCGAGGTACTCAGGGGATCCGCGTCGCCGACCCCGCCGGCTTCGTGCAGGCCGTCCAGGACGTGCGCGATCACGAGCTGCTCAACCAGTTCATGACGGTCACCGTCGCCGAGTACGGTACGTCCGACGTGGTCGAGTTCTCCAACGAGTTCGGGCTGCTGCCGACGAGGAACTTCCAGCAGGGCACGTTCGAGGGGGCGGCAGCCATCGGCGGCACCGCGGTCTCTCGCTACAACCTCAAGGGGATCGGCAAGACCAAGGCGTGCTTTGGCTGCCCCACCGCCTGTGGCCGCGTGACGGCCGTGGAGAACGGCCGCTTCAAGGGCCGCGGCGAAGGACCGGAGTACGAGACGCTCGGGTCGCTCGGAGCGGTGTGCGGGATCTCGGACCTCGAGGCGGTCCTCAAGAGCAACTATCTCTGCAACGAGCTCGGCATGGACACCATCTCGGCCGGCGTGACGATGGCCTGCGCCATGGAGCTCGTTGAGAAGGGGTACGTCTCGGAGGACGAGGTCGGACGCCCCCTGAGCTTCGGCGATGGCGAAGCTGTGGTCGAGCTGCTGCAGAAGACCGCCCTTCGCGAAGGCTTCGGGGATGCCCTGGCGGAGGGGTCCTACCGGCTTGCCGACGGCTACGGCCATCCCGAGCTGAGCATGACGGTGAAGAAGCTGGAGTTCCCGAACTACGACCCCCGGGGCGGCAACGGCTTCGCGCTCGCCTACGCGACGCAGAGCCGCGGCGCCTGCCACATCCGCAACGAGGTGCACTGCGTCGAGTTCTTCGGTATCTCATTGCTTGGGATCACGCAGGATGAGGGCGAGAACGTCGACCGATTCACAAGCGAGGGCAAAGCCGAGATCGCGAAGCAGATCCAGGACTACTACTGCATGATCGACTCCTCCGGGATGTGCAACTTCCTCGTCATCGCGATGCCACACGCCGTCGCCTTCATGGGCCTCATCGAGAAGGCGACCGGGATCGATTTCGGCGGCCTGGACGGGTTCCTGCGGGCCGGAGAGGCGATCTTCAATCTGGAGCGCCTCTTCAACCTCGGCGCCGGGCTCACCTCGGCGGACGACACCCTGCCGCGGCGCATGCTCGAGGAGCCGTTCGTCGAAGGCGCCAGCAAGGGCCACGTCCCGAAGCTCGACGTCATGCTCCCGGAGTACTACGCCCTGCGCGGATGGGACGGGGACGGTGTCCCGACGCCGGAGCGTCTGGCAGAGCTCGGGGTGGGATCTGTGGCCGCGCTCTGATGCCGAGAGAGATGATCTGGAGGGGGAGCGCGTGACGGACCCGCTGGTCATCCTCGGCAACGGGGCGGCAGCGCTGGCGGCGATCAGGGCCATCCGCAGGCGCGACAGGCGCGGGGCGCTGGTGGTCGTGACCGCCGAGGCTGCCGCCGCGTACTCTCCCGCGCTGCTCCCCTACCTCATTTCGGGTCGTCTCTCCGAGCGCCGGCTCATGTTGACAGACGGAGCCTTCTACGCGTCGCACGACGTCACCGTCATGGCGGGTCGGCGTGCCGTCGAAGTGCGTGCGGGCGACCGCCGGGTCGTCCTCGACGACGGCAGGGAGATCGCCTATCGACGGCTGCTCATCGCCACGGGGGCGACGGCGAAAGGCAGCGTCGTCGCCGGCGCGGACGAGGGCGAACCGCTGACGCTGCGCTGCGTCGACGATGCCCGGCGCATCCGTGCCAGGGCGGCCGAGTGCCGCACGGTCTGCGTGCTCGGAGCCGGACTCGCCGGTCTGGAGATGGCGATGGCCCTGCGCGAGCTCGGCAAGGACGTCACGGTCGTCGCGGCGTCGGGGCAGGTCCTCAGCCGGAACGCGGGGCGGGACGAGGCCGGCGTCGTGGAGGCGCTGCTCGCCGCCGCAGGCATCCGCATCCTCCTCCACCGCACGGTCGCCGGCGTGGAGCGTGACGCGGGCGGGCGGTTCCTGCTCACGTGCGAAGGCGATCGTGTGCCCGCGGATCTGCTCATCGCGGCGAAGGGTGCGCGCCCTAACCTGGTGCCGCTGACGCCGAGCGACGCGCCGGCCGCCGGCCTGCCCGTCGACGGGCACATGCGCACTGCCTCCCCGGATGTGTATGCGGCCGGCGACGTCGCCGTCTCGATGGACGCCGTGAGCGGCCGGCCCCGGGCCTTCACCACGTGGCCGAGCGCGTGCCTTCAGGGGCATGTGGCCGGCACGCTCATGGCCGGGGGGATGACGTCGATCGAGAGCGAGGTCGCCTGTAACATCGTCCCCATCTTCGGCACGTCCGCGGCTTTCATCGGCGAGACCGCGGAGGCGACGTCTACGGAGGGCACGGAGTCCATCGTCTGGCACGGGAGCAGGGCGGCGGACGGTCTCTACCGGCGCCTCTACCTGCGCGGAGATCGCGTCGTCGGAGCATCACTGATCGGCCGATGCCGCGACGCGGGACTCCTCAAGCATCTGGTGGAGACCGGCGAGCCGGTCACGAAGCCGGTCGTCTCCGGGCTGCTGGCGGGCCGTGGTTGGGGAGCGGCGAAAGGACTGCGCCTGCCGAGACTATGAGAGTGGCGCCGGCCTTCGGCGGCGAGGCCGTCTCGCCGTCGCGCTCCCGGCGCCCCTCACAAGAGCGTGGGTACCGCGTGACGGAGCGGGTGATCGCGACTCAATCGGCTGAGGGCCCGCGGACGCGGTCGCGGAGCTTCTCCGCCACGTCGACCACCGCAACGGCGTCTTCGCCGTGCGCTGCGGCCGCGTCGCGCAGCATCGTGAGGCAGTGAGGGCAGGCGACGGCGATCTCGTCGGCGCCCGTGGCCGCGAGTTCCTCGTAGCGGATGGCGCTGATGCGCCTCTCCTCGTGCTCGACCTGGTAGAAGCTGTTGGCCCCACCGCCGCCGCAGCAGAACGTCCGCACCCCGCAGCGCTGTGGCAGCACCGCTTGCGCGCCGATCACCTCCAGGGCCGGCCCGCTCGGAAGTCCGGCGCGGGCCAGGTTGCACGGCTCGTGGTAGGTCACCGAGCCACCCTCCGCGGGGCCGACGTGGAGACGCCCCGCGGCCACCAGCTCGGCGAGCAGCTGACTGTGGTGCACTGCCGGGATGCTGAAGCCGAGCGCCGGATACTCGTGCAGGAACGTGTTGAGGCCGTGCGGGCAGTGGGTGACGATCCTGCTCGCGCCCGTCTCCTTGATCATTGCGATCGCCGTAGCGGCGAGCATCTGGAAGCGGCCCTCCTCGCCGAGCCGCTTGGCCGGTTCACCGCAGCACGGCTCAGCAGGGCCGAGCGTGATGAAGCTCACGTCGGCGGCCCGAAGCAGGTCCATCGTAGCCCGGACGGCCTGGCTCGAGCGTTCGTCGTAGGCCGCGCCGCAGCCGATCCAGTACAGATACTCGGGGGGCTCGGCGAGTGTCGCCACACCGAAGGTGATCTCCTCGGCGTACGGCAGCTCCATCAGCCACGCCGCGCGCTCGTGGGAGGGCAGGCGGTATGGATTGGAGTTGCGGTCGAGCGCCTGCAGAACGGCCGTCTTCTGCTCGTCGAGACGATTCTCGTCGACGAGAGCCCTGCGGAAGTCGAGGACGAAGTCCACGTGACGGATCCGTGCCGGGCATGCCTGCTCGCAGGCGTAGCAGTTCGTGCACGACCACACGGCTTCCTCGAAGTCGGTCGCCGGAAGCGCCGTTGCCGAAGTCCCCAGGTTGGTGCCCAGCGAGCTCTGGATGTCCTGCACGAGGTCGCGCGGCGACAACGGCCGTCCGGCCGCGGTGGCCGGGCACTCGGCGTGGCAGCGGCCACAGGCGACGCAGGCGTCGGCGGAGAGCCTCTCGGGTGGCGCGATCGCCTGTGTGGTGGTCGTGCCGGCCACCAGGTCCACATCTTCTTCGCTCTCCACCGCCTCGATGAGGTTGAACGGGGTAGTGAGCCTGGTCCGCGGGCGTTCCGGGTCGTGGGTCACGACCGAGAGGGGCACAATGAACACGTGTGAGAAGCCGGTCCACGCCAGGCTCACGATGAGGCTGAATGCGATCGCCGCGTGCAGCCACCAGGCTACCTGGTAGACGCCGATCCCGGAGCCGTCGGCCAGCCCGCCCATGAGGTGCGACAGAGACCAGCCCACGAACGCCGCGGCCGCCCACTCGTTCGGGTGCGCGGCGATCCGATACGCCTCCAGGCCGAATCCGGAGAGCCCCATGAACAGCAGCCCGACGAGGACGAGGTTCGTCGAGCGCTTGCGCGTCAAGTGCGCGGGCTTCATGACGAAGCGCCGCCACATGGCGATGCCGACGCCGATGACGAGCGCCAGGCCGGCAAGGTCCAGCACGCCCTCGAACACGACGTAGAACAGTCCGCCCAGCACGAAGGGACCGAACCAGCGAAGGATGTCCTCGTACACGACGACGATGGCGGTGCCGATGAACAGCAGGACCACGCCGTAGAAGATCGGCAGGTGCAGCGCGGCCGGCAGTCTGCGCTCGACGACCTTTGCCTGGACCGCGACGTCGCGCGCCATGCGCGAGAGCCGCGGACCCCACGGCAGCATCGGTTCGTTCACCGCCAGGAGGTCCCCTCCGCGGCCGCGATAGCGGCGAAGGCGGCGGACGAACCCCAACGTGAGCAACGCGACCACCACGGCCACGCACGAGTACATGGCAACGAGAGTCGCCGTGTGGGGGAGGAACGGCAGGTACTCCCGCACGTAGTGGATGTCCACGGCGCCGCCCCGCTCAGGATCGGTCGCCGAGCGCGGTCAGGAGTTCCGGGATGAACCTGTAGAGGTCGGCGACCACGACGTAGTCTGCGCTGCGCCCGATCGGCGCCCGCGCATCGTTGTTGACGGACACGACGATGCCGGCGTCCTTGACGCCGGCGAGGTGCTGCACCTGCCCGGAGATGCCGAGCGCCATGTACAGGCCCGCAGTGACCGACGTGCCGGTGAGCCCCACCTGCCGCTCCTGCGGCAGCCACTTGAAGTCCTCGGCGATGGGGCGCGAGCAGCCGAGCTCGGCGCCGAGGCGCCCGAGCAGCGGCTCCACCAGCTTCAGGTCCTCGGCCTTTGCGAATCCGCGGCCCACGGCGACCACCGTGGCGGCCGCGGCAAGGTCGACGGTCTGGTCGACGGGCTCCTCCGAGACCAGCGTGATCTCGTGCGCGGGTGCCGTCAGCCGGCGACGCTCTACCGCGACGGCCGCACCGGTGGGCTCTCCCTCGAACGTGCCGGAGGTGAACAGGCACACGGCCGGCGATGCGAGCAGCGTGATGTCGCCGTCCGCGACGCCGCCGTAGACCGAACGAGTGGCGACGAGGCGGCCGTCGTCGTCGCGCCGCAGCGCGTCGCACATGCTGGCGCACGACCCTCCGCGTGCGGCGGCTACGCGTCCGGCAGCCTCGCGGGCGGCCGGGGCATCTGCGAGGAACACGCCGTCGGCTCCGTCGCCGAGGGCGTCGAGCAGGGCGGCCGCCCAGGCGTCGCCTCGCAGCCACGCCCCCTCGCCGTGGTACACGACCAGCGTATCGGCGAGCCCACCCAGCTCAGTGGCGAGGTGCTCGGGAGCGGCGTCGACCGGCGCGAGCGCAGCGCTCTCTGCAGTGAGGGCGACGGCGTCGACGCGCCCGTCCGCACCTGCGAGCTCCCTCGCGGCGGACGCCACGCGCTGCAGGCCCGAGGCGGACGCTGCGCTGACCACGAAACGGGCGGCCATCACAGCACCCCCTCTCGCGAGAGCGATTCCACGAGCCTGATGGCGCTCTCCTGCGCCGATCCGTCCAGCACGATCTGCTTCCGCTCGACGGCGCTGGACGTGCACGCCACGAGCTGCGCGCTCGGGGCGACTTCCGTTGCGCCGGCAGACAGGCCGGCGCTGCTGAGCGACACCTTGACGATCCGGTCGGCCTTGACCTTCATGACCTGCAGGACGGTGGGCAGACGCGGCACGTTCATCCGTGAGTCGATGCCCAGGACGCACGGCGTGGGCAGCTTCAGCGTGCGTCGCACGTCCCCGGCGTCGACGACCGCCTGTACGCAGCCGTCCCCGGCGTCGAGCTCGATGACGGGGCCGAGATACGGGATCTCCAGCAATTGCGCGAGGGCGGGCGCCGTGACGCCGTTGTAGCCATCCTCGGAGACGAGGCCGCACATGATGATGTCGGGCGCCTCCAGCTCTTCGAGGACTCTGGCCAGGACGCGCGCCGTACGCAGCGGGTCGAAGGGGTCGTCCCACCCGCCTTCGACGAGGTAGCCCTTGTCGGCACCCATGGCCACCGCTTCCTTGAGCGTCTTGACCGCCGGCTCCCCACCCACCATGACGACATCCAGATCCACGAACTCGCCGGTCTCCTTGAGGGTGACCGCCGCTTCCAGGGCGTTCCGGTCATAGTCGCTGATCTTGGTGGGCAGATTGCGCAGAACGATCTCATCGCGCTCGACGTCCCAGCGGATCTCGGTGGAGTCGACGACGTGCTTTGCGCACACGATGATTCTCATAACGCTCCTATGGACGATGTCTCTGAGGCGAAGGACCGGCGGAGCCGCGTGGAATCGACTCCGCCGGCCCTCGTACCGGTCTTCCTACCTCACGCCTTGGGCTCCCACTCGCCCTCCGGCGGAGGAAGGATCTCGTGGGCGAAGTGCCGGTGATACCAGTCGAGGTGGATGTTGCGGGCGCGGACGATGCGCTCGCGCTCGCCCTCGTTCATCTCCTGCTGCTGGACGTACTTCTCCATGCGCGTAGGCAGGATCTCGATCTCGCCGTACTTGTACAGAACGTCTTCAGCCATGCTGGCGCTCCTTCCTGCGGTCAACCGATGGTGGGCGACGTCGTCTGCCAGTCGATGCCCATCGCCTTGGCGAGGATCTCGAAGACGTGGACGGGCTCCACCGGCAGACCGGCCTTCGCCTTGACGTCCGTGAACTGGTCCTTGCAGTGCGGGCAGGCGACGAGGATGGTGTCGGCTCCGAGGTCGGCAGCGGCGCGCAGGCGCTTCTGGCCGATGCGGTAGGCGACGTCCTCGTGCAGCTTGCGGTACGGGCCGTTGCCGTTGCCGCAGCAGTAGCGCCACTGGTTGCCAGGCGGTACGTCGATGATCTCGGCGCCCGGGATCATGGCGACGAGCTCACGCGGCGAATCCGCCTCGACGACGAGCTTGTTCAGCGTGCACGGGTCGTGGTAGGCGAACTTGCCCTCGACGCCTAGTGCCGGCGTGAAGCCTCTCTCCTTCATCGTCCTGAGGACGAAGTCGGTGACGAACACCGTCTCGATGCCGTCCATGTCGAACCATTTGGGATACTCGCGGATGAACAGCGCGTAGTCGTGCGGGTTCACCACGACGAGCGTCTTGACGCCGAGCTCCCGGAAGCTGGCGACGTTCGCGGCCGCGTACTTCTTCCACTCCTCCTCATCCTGGCTGAGAAGCTCCGGGGCAGTGACACCGGGCGTGGTGTACACGCCGAACCTGACGCCCAGCTTGCCGAGGATCTGCGCTGCCAGCCGCGGCACTTCCGTGCCCTGACTTGCGGTGAAGAAGTCGACGAACAGCGCCGTCTTCATGTCGCCGGCGAGCTTGATGCCCTCGGCCCACCTGGTCACCAGCTCACCTTGGCCGGCGACGAAGCCGCGATGCTCGTCGAGGTAGTCCTTCACGGCGGACCAGTTGCCGATCTCGCCGCCGTCCGCCATGTGGTCGCGACGCACCTTGCGCACGAGATCGACCGTCGTGGTCGAGCGGCGGTAGAAATCGCCGCCCATGGACGTGTTCGGGCAGCGCAGCTCACAGGCTCCGCACTCCAGGCAGTACGTGAAATCGTCGACCAGCCTGTCCAGGTCGCCGACGCCACGGCTCACGGCGAGGATCGAGGTGTGGAAGCCGTACGAGGTATGAGCCTCCCGGCGGGTGAGATCGAAGTTCGGGCAGATGTCGCGACAGAATTTGTGACGGCATGCGAAGACCAGATACGCCTCTTTGACGAACTCCTCCGGGATGCTCTTGGTCTTCGTGAGAGGC
This sequence comes from Thermoleophilia bacterium, assembly GCA_035686425.1. Lineage (GTDB taxonomy): Bacteria > Actinomycetota > Thermoleophilia > UBA2241 > UBA2241 > CAIXSE01. The sequence goes on along the minus strand of DASRZL010000063.1, from coordinate 11,729 downwards.
TCAGCGTAGAAGTCCTTCTTGCTGAGTTGATAGGTCATGGCTGGGGACCTGCCTTTCCGCTCCCGACCGGGAGCCGGTCAGTCGTCGTACGCCTCGTCCAGGCAGTACTTGCCGGGGTTCATGATGTTGTTCGGGTCGATCATCCGCTTGATCTTCTTCATGATGTCGAACGACCCGTTCGCCATCTCACGATGCATGGCGACATCGTCGTCGCCCTCGCGACAGGACCCGTGGCAGATGGAGACGGAACACTCCTGGTCGACCGCCGCGCCGGCGATCTCCTTCTTCATCCTGATCCAGGCATCCCAGGTCTCGGTGTCGTACTGCAGCTCCGCGACACCGATGTCGATCTCGATGAGGTAGTCGCCCCAGCCCTTGAACGGGTTGCTGGTGTAGATGAAGATGCCCCAGTCGTCGAACATGCCGGGGTACTCCTGCATGTAGCGGCCCACGATCTCGTGGAACTGCTCACGCAAGGCGGGGAGCGCCGAGTAGTAGGCGGCCGTGTCCTCGCAGTGCCAGGACATGAGGGTCGCCTGGCCGTCGGGCGTGCGGCCGTGGTAGGAGAGGTGATAGCGGTCGTGACGGGAGGCCCAGTCGCCCTCACCCTGCTCGGGGCCGAGGTACTTGCCGCCCCACTTCTTCATGATCCGGAAGCCTTCCTTGACCGCCGGCTCCACCTCGCACTTGAGTCCGTAGAACGTCATGAGGTCGACGAACTTGACGTCCTTGTGCAGCGGGATGAACGCCTCGTCGTCGCGGCGCAGGAAGTCGATCTTCTTGTCGTCGAAGATCATCGCCGACGAGATCGTCCCGAAGCCTTTCGTGGTGATGTCGTAGAGGGCGCTGTAGGCGTCGTCCCAGTTGTCGAAGGCGAAGTAGCCGGCGAACTCGACCTCGGGCTTGGGATAGAGCTCGAGGACGGCTCGGGTGACGATGCACAAGGTGCCCTGGTGCTGCATGAACAGGTCCTTGAGGCGATAGCCCGAGGAGCTCTTGCGGATCTTCTTCGTGCCGCCCCCGCCGACCCAGATCACCTGGCCGTCGGGGAGCACGCATTCCATGCTGATGACCGTATCGGGGATGTGGCCGTAGCGGGCGCCGATCAGGGTCCAGCCGCCGCAGCCGATGCGCCCGCCGATCACTGCGTTGGCGTAGCCGGCGAGGTCGTCCGGGAAGAACTTGTCGAGTGGCTCGAGCACCTCGTTGAGCTTGAGCGGGTTGACGCCCGTGCCGACGGTGACGCACGAGTTCTCCTCGTCGATCTCGAAGATCTCGTTCATGCGCTTGATGTCGACGCAGATGCCCTTGCGCAGCGGCATGGCGCCGTCGGCGAGGCCGGAAGCGCCCCCGCGCGGTGTCACGGGGATGCGCCGTTCGTTCGCCAGCTCGAGGATGCCGACGACGTCTTCCGTACTCCCGGGCAGGACGACGACGTCGGGCGTCTGGTCGGCCCAGCGGTGGAGCGGGAAGGGCGCGCAGTTGGCCGCGCGCATCGCCCGCTCGTGCATGTCCGTCAGCACGTTCTCGTCGCCCAGCAGACCCTTGAGCGCGGCGATCACCTCGTCTGTGACCGCGCCATACCTGGTGGTCGGTGCGACTGTCATGAACCCATCGGCTCCTTCCTGATGCGAGGTCTGGTCGGGCGGTCGTCTTCGAGCCCGGTGCGCGAGAGCGACTCGCCGCTCATCGAGCTCGGAGGGTTCCGCCGGACGTGCTCATGAGCTCGTCGGCTCCTTTCTCGCGAGGGTCGTCAGCCCGGCCGGCAGCCGGCGCAGGCGCTCCGACCGATGGAACAGCCCGAGTCTAGCAACGCGCCAGCTTGACGAATGAGGGTATTATGGGGGCCTACTGGTAGTAGAAAACTCTCATTGAGGAGAGATGCGTGGACGGACCTGCGCCCTTGCGGCCGGCGAAATCTCCGGTGGGCGGCTCCGCGCCACGCCCCGACCGTCGGCCGCCCACCCAGTCACGTTTCCAGGCGTTCGTGGACTCGGTCTTCGACGCGTACTACGACTGGCACATCCACACCGGCTACATGGAGTTCTCGGCGCAGATGGACACGCTCCTTGGCCTGGACCCTCATGGGCTGCCGCGCGCGTTCGTATCGTGGCTGGACCGCCTTCACCCCGACGACCGCGCGCCGACGGTGGAGGCCGTGGACGCCGCCGTGCGTGAAGGGACGGTCTACCGTGGCGAGTACCGCCTGCGGCGCGACGACGGCACGTACGTGCCCGTGCGCGACCGCGGCGTGGTGCTCAGGGACGATGCCGGCAGCTCGTCGCACATGGTGGGCGCGATCCGTGACGCCACGCGCGACCTGGAGGCTGAACGCGCCTTGCACGAGGCCGCTGAGCTCTACCGCACGCTGTTCGAGAACGCGGTGAACCCGGCCTTTCAGATCGCCGCGGACGGGCGCTTCCTCGACGCGAATTCCGCGGGCACCGGCTTTCTGGAGACCAGCCGGGCTCAGCTGCTGCGCAGGGACGTCGGCGGTGTGTGGGGCGCCGCCGCCCTGGACGCGGTGCGCGTCGCCACTGCCTCAGGGGCCGCCGCCAGGCTCGAGCTGGAGCTCACGCTGGGCGGCGCCGTCAAGGCGCTGACCGTGACGCTGGTGCCATGCCGCTATCGCGGAGCGCCCACGTGTTTCGCTCTTGGCACCGACATCACGGCCCACCGCACCCTGCGCACGGCCCTGGAGGAGTCGGAGGCGTCGTTGCGACGCCAGGCCGACGCTCTGTCCGACAGCAATACCGCCCTGCGCGTCATCCTCGAGCAGCGAAACCGGGACAGCGTCGAGCTGGAGCGCACCATCGTCGACAATGTGGAGACGATGATCCTCCCCATGCTGGGGCGGCTGGCCAAACCCCTCGCCGCCACTCCAGAAGCGATCTACCTCGACGCCGCGGTGCAGAACCTTCGGGAGATCGTGAGCCCGCTGGCGCAGGTCCTCGGCTCGAGTGCGGAGGCCGGCGTCCAGCTGACGCCGCGTGAGCGCGAAATCGCGGGCTTGATCCGCGTGGGCAGGAGCACGAGCGAGATCGCGGAGGCGCTGTACATCTCCCCGAGCACCGTTTCATTCCACCGCAAGAACTTGCGCAAGAAACTCGGCCTCGGGGCCCGGGGCCCCAGACTCGCGTCCCACTTGGGGCAGATGCCCACGCGACGCCAGCCTGACGGGTGAGAGCGGAGAGGCTACGGGCGCCGCGCCGCCCTGAGTGACCCTACTCGGTACTCGTTGTGACCATGCAGGACTGAAATGGGGGTCCGTGCACGGCGAAGGTCAGGGGTCCGACTCCCCTGCGGTCCACCACGATGCGCAGGAGACTCGCGTCCCGCGAGCTCTCCAGAAGTCCCCGAAACAGCCGTCCGCAGCCCAGACGCGCCTTGTGACGGGAGCGAGCGGGACCGGATGGCACCTGGTGGGACCACGGGCTGCTGCGGAGTCTGTCCGCGCGACGACGTCACTTCCCGTAGAGGTTCTCTATGACCATGTTGGTGAGCTTGACGCCTAGCTCGGTGTCATCCCAGTTCGCGTACGCTTCCGGGTCCCATTGGACGCGCAGGCACACGTCGCCCCGGCGTGCGAGCACAGCGGCGACATCCTCGGTGGCGGTATCGGACATGACGCCGATGATCGCCTGGTCCCACAGCTCGCCGCTCAGCGGGGTGGGGTTGTTCACGTAGTCGGCGACGCGATCGTACTCGGCCTGGCCGTCCTTGGTGTACACGAGGATGTTGATCTTCGACGCGACGAGGCCGTCTGGGCCGACGTACCCGCCCTGCGGCTTGCCCGCCGCCGCGTCGCTGAGGGTCTCGCTCCAGGGCGCGTACCCCGAGACGCCGACGACGGCCTCCACGTCGGCGACGCTCACGGCGTCGAGCATCTCCCACCCGTCGGGCAGGACGATGGTGTCGCTGAGCCCCGACTCGCTCGCGCCTCCGCCCGAGCCATCGCCCGAGCCATCGTCCGAACCGCCGCCGCAGGCCGTCAGCGGCACGAGCATGAGAGACACAGCCGAGAGCAACGCCACCATGCGGACTTTCATATCCCCACCCCTTGTCGTCTAGCCGGATTCGTGTGGGTGGGGACTCTATAGGACGTCGCCGGGCTTGTCACGGCCTGCGGCTCACGGCTTGGAGAGATGGTCGCCTCTCGTGATCACGCGAGGGAGGCCCGCACAAGTCATGCCGACAAGCGAGCGGGCCGGCTGGTCTCGCATCCCTCGGCATCGACTCCGCGGCCATAGCCCGGGCCTCGTGGTGCTCGTGGTTGTCCCCACCGCGACTGCAGGGTATCGGCGACGTACGGCGCTGCGGCGCGGCAGCCACCAGTCTGCCGATCTCGCTCCACGTGGCCTGGGCCCAGACCGCAGTACGTTTGAGGTCGAGGGACACCGGGAAGGTCGGCTCCCATTGTGCCGAAACCCGGAGGGAGCAGACATGGCCAAGCTGGAACTGGAACCTGGCGAGGAGAATCTTGGCAAATGGACGATGAACTACCTGCCGCCGGGCGGCGGGAGGTACACCGGCAAGCTGGTCGTCACCGACAGACGACTGCTCTTCGATGCCAAGTTCGACACCTCGCTCGGGGGAGTGATCGACCAGTTGATGAACCGCTACGGGGACAACGGCGTTCTTAGTATCCCCAAGTCCGAGATCAGCTCCGTCAAGAAGAAGAGCAGCCTGACCAAGAAGCAGGCGATCGTCACGCTGACGGACGGACAGGAGCATGTCTTCGACTACGGTGCGCTGATGTCGGTCGATAAGGTGGTCGCCGCTCTGCAGCGCTGACCGGACTTCCTGAGAGCGGCCCGGGTCGGTCTTGATGACCCGCGGACACCTTTGGTGCGCCGGCCGCCTCGTCGGTGCCGATCCCAGCGCGGCCGCCCGCGTTCGCCCACTGCCATCGCACAGAGCCTGGCCAAAGGGCATCGGCGGACCGCGCAGGAACTTCACGACTCCCGCGGTGCCCTCGCGGGACGCCTTGTCGGACGTCACTAGGCACTGGCTCCGTCTGCATCGTCCCTGGCGTCTTGGAGAGAGCGGCCGTCTTCAACCGTGGTGCAACCCGGGGCCTGGCCCGGCGGCGGTCAGGGGTTCGACTCCCCTGCGGTCCACCACCGATGCGCGGGACGATCGACGGGGTCTTGCCCCGACCGGCGCTTCGCGCGACCGTCGGGCAACCCGATGGCAGACCCACTCAGTGTGGCAAGTTGCCGTGACGTGGTGTAGCGTCCAAGGTCCAGTGAAAGGCATCTTCAACCTCCTATACCTTGCCGCCACGGTCTACGCGTGGTTGATCGTGGCTCGGGCCGTGCTCTCGTGGATGCACCTCTCGCCCGGGACGGCGGTCTATCGCTTCAACCGGACGCTCATCAAAGTGACCGAGCCCTATCTCGGCATCTTCCGCCGCATGCTGCCCACAGCTCGCGTCGGTGGCGTCGGCTTCGACTGGAGCCCGGTGGTAGCCCTGCTCGTCCTCTTCGCTGCGATCCAGGTGTTGGCCCGACTCTAGGCTCGTCTCTCGCGCGCTATACTGGTCCCCCCGTCGGTCGCCAGCTCAGATGGGAGAGCGCCGCCCGTGCACGGCGCAGGTCAGGGACTCGACTCCCCCGCGGTCCACCGTTCTTCTGCAACCCGCAAAGGAAGACGCCATGCCCGAGAGCCTTCGAGAGCGCCTGATCGGGGCTTGGGATCTGGTCGACGTGAGCGAAGAGCCCGTCGACGGCTCAGTCCCGCGCCGTGCGCATGGCAGACAGCCGGCAGGGCTCTTCCTCTACACGCCCGACGGCTACATGTCGGCGCAGATCATGCAGGGCGATCGCCCCGACGTCACCTCGGGCGATCGGAGCGATCTCACGCCTGAGGAATACGCAGAGGAGGCCCGGACGCACTTCGCCTATTCCGGGCCGTTTCACGTGGACGAGGATCGCGGCCTGGTTGGGCACTCGATGGTCGTCTCGGTCATCCCCGGCTGGGTCGGCCAGACGCAGCCGCGCTCGGTGGAGATAGACGGCGATTGCCTGCGGCTCAGCGCCGTAGAGCCGGCGCTCTCCGGCGGCGTGATCGTGACGACCCGCCTCCGCTGGCGCCGCGCCGCCGCAGCCGGCGCGGCCGAGTAGCGCAGCCGGGCAGCCGCCACATGGATTGGCAGGTCCTCGTCACCGTGCTCACCGGGTTGGCCCTCGCCATCGCCGCGATCGGCACGGTGTATCCGGTGCTGCCCGGCAGCTTGATGGCCATCATCGCGCTGATCGCCTGGGCGGCGGTCATGGTTTCGTGGCCGGCGTGGACCGCGGCGATCGTCGGCGCGCTCATCGCTGCCGTCGGATGGTCGGCCAGCTGGGTGCTGACCGGACGGAAGCTGAAGGAGCAGCAGATCCCCAAGCGCTCGATCGCCATCGCGATCGTGGCGGGCATCATCGGCATGTTCGTCATCCCGCTCGTGGGTCTCTTCGTGGGCTTCGCCGCAGGGCTCTTCGTTAGCGAGTATGTGCGCCGCCGCGACCATCGCGCCGCCCTCTCGACCAGCGCCGCGACGTTGAAGGCCGCCGGGACGGGCATCCTGATCGAGTTCGGCATGGTCTGCCTCGCCGGCTCCGTGTGGGCGGTCGGGGTGCTCGCGCACCTCACGACCCGCTGACGCCGAGCGACGGCCGCGCGCCCACGGCGTGCAATCGCCGCTGCGCGCTCCCTACTTGATCTGCTCGCCGGCGTTCGGCCCGGGGCCCATGTCCCAAACCGACTCCACGGTGATGCGAACCACGTACTTCATCGGCGGCAGGTGGAGTTGCTCGCTCATGGCCTTCAGCTTCTCGTCGACGGCGTCGAAGACCTCGCCGTGGTCGATGAGCTCGGCCGTCCCCTTCACCTGCATCGCCACCTTGCGTTCGGGGTCGTGGATGCCGATCGCGACCCTGGGATCGTGCTCGAGGTTCTCCCTCGTCTTGTGGCTGAACATGTCGGCGAAGAAGAGGTGCTCGTCGTCGAGCAGGGCGCCGCTGCCCTTGATCGAGACGTTGGGCGAGCCGTCCGGTCCTACTGTGGCGACCCACACGTTGTGGCCTCCGGCCAGGAGGTCGTGCAGTTCCTGCGGGATGGTGGTCATGATCTCCCCTTCGTGATGGCGTGACTCCGTCCTACCCGCATCCGGGCAGGCGAACGCCGTGGTCATGCCGAAACAAGAGGGACGAGAACGGCACGGTCCGGAGGAAGCATGGTCACAGCGCGCGACGCCCACGACAACTGGTACGAGGACGACGACCGGCACGACGACCCGGACCGCGAGTGGGAGGCCGGGTCACGGGACGCAGGCCGCCTCGAGCTGGTGCGCCGGGCGAGGCTTGCGTTCGAGACGGTGGCGCCGGAGAGCTTCGAGGCGGCGCAGGCCGTCGCCGACCGTCTGCGCGAGGGGCGCCCGGTCCTCCTCGACTTCCATGGCTGCGACCCACGCCTCGCCGGCCGCCTGACCGACTTCGCCAGCGGCCTCGTCTACGCGCTCGGCGGCACGCTGCAGCTCGTCGGCCGCGAGGTCGTGCTGCTCGCACCCAACCATGTCGACCTCTCCGGCGACGAGGGCTCGGGGGTCGGGTCACCTGGCTTCTACAACCGGATCTGACCACGCGCGATCGATGACCGGATCGGGGCACGCAGGACGTCTCTCTCAACGCCTCCCGGTTTGCTCCCGGTGACGCCGGATGCTACGGTCCCGGGCTCAAGCCCTACGGTGCCGGGCTCGCGATAGTGAGTCACCCGGCGCGAAGGAGGCGACTCGTTTGACCGCCATACGCAGGGCCATCCTCCCCGGCCTCGTCTCGCTGATCATCATCCTCGTCTTCGTGGCTGCTGCGCCGGCCGGCCCGATCGCCGACAAGAAGGCGCGGCTGCAGGCAGTCCAGGCGCAGCTCGAGAAGGTCTACCAGCAGTCGGACATGGCCGTCGAGCGGTACAACGAGGCGGCCTCCAGGCTGGAGACCGTCCAGGGCCGCATCGCGCGCACCCAGCAGCTCCTCAAGACCGCCGAGTACAAGCTCGGCGTCGCCAACGCCCACCTCACGGCTCGCGCCCGTCAGGTCTACAAGGCGAGCGATACCGGCATCGTCGACGTCCTGTTCGCGTCGCGCAGCTTCGACGAGCTCGTCACACAGCTCGACATGATGCAGCGGATGTCCGAGAGCGACGCCGATGCCGCGCGCGCCGCCACGGCGTATCGCCAGGAGATCGCCGACCGCCGCATCACTCTCGAGGCGGACCGCAAGGCGGCGGTCAAGCTGGTGGCCCAGCGCGAGGAGAGCAAGGACCAGGTGCTCGCGCTCCAGTCCCAGCTCGAGAGCACCGCCGGAGGCCTCAAGGACGACATCGCGGAACTCGAGGCGAAGGCGGCGGCCGCCGCCAAAGCGGCGGCCGAGAAGGCCGCCGAGGCGGCACGGGTGGCCGCGGCCGCGCAGGCGTCTTCGTCCTCCTCCAACGGCTCCTCGTCGTCCTCCAGTTCGGGCGGCGGCGGCGGCGGAGGCGGCAGCACCATCGTCGACCCCGGTGGCTCCGGACGCTCGGCCGTCGTCGGCATCGCTCAGCGCTACCTCGGCGTCCCCTACGTCTGGGCCGGCGCCGGCCCGAGCGGCTTCGATTGCTCCGGCCTCACCATGTACTGCTACGCGCAGATCGGCATCGGCCTCTCGCACGGCGCCACCGATCAGCAGCGCGCCAGCAAGCCCGTGCCCTTGAGCGCGCTGCAGCCCGGCGACCTCGTCTTCTTCGGCAGCGCCAGCTACAGCCACCACGTGGGCATCTACGTCGGCGGCGGCAGCATGATCCACGCTCCGCACACCGGCGCCGTCGTCAGCTACGGCTCGATCAGCGGCGCCTGGATCGGCGGCCGCTTCTAGCCGCCCGCCACGCCCGGGCGCTTCGCCCGGCGCACGAACCGATCGACCTCGCACGAAGGGCGGGGGCGCCGCAGGCGCCCCCGCCCTTCGTCAGTTCCGCTTGCCCGGTGCGCTCAGCAGGGAGCGCCCGGGGTCGAGGTCGTCACAGGGTGTCGAACAGGACCTTGCCCTCACCCATGGTGAACAGCACCTGGGCGTTGAAGAGCTCGGTCGGCTCGACCTTGAGGAGATTGGTGTCGAGCACCACCAGGTCGGCGCGCTTGCCGACCTTGATCGACCCGGTGCGCTTCTCGAGGAAGTTGGCCCGCGCGCCGGCGATGGTGAAGCTGCGGATCATCTGCTTGACACTCACGCGCTCTTCCGGCCACAGCACGCCGTCCAGGCTCGGCGGGGCCGGATACTCCCACACGTAGTCGGGCGCCCAGCGGTTCACGCCCACGGCGATGCCGGCGAGCGGGTTCGGCGGGATCGTCACAGGATAGTCGCTGGCCGACGCCACCAGCACCCCGGCGTCGTAGAAGCTCTTCATCGGGTATTCCTCATCGGCGCGCGGCAGCCCCAGATACGGCAGCTGGAGGTACGTGTAGTAGTCGTCTTTGAGGAACCAGTACGGATCGGGGACGGCGGTCACGCCCAGCCTGGCGAAGCGCCGGAAGTCCCTCGGGTTCACGAGCTGGAGGTGGGTGATGCCCGGCCGCCAGTCGTGCGCCCGGTTCACCCTGCGCGCGTACCTGAGCGCGTTGAGGGTCTCCGTGGTCGCCGCGTCGCCGATCGCGTGGGTGTGGATCTGGAAGCCGGCCCTGTCCAGCCTGGCGAAGGTCTTCTTCAGGACGCTGGGCTGCCAGATCGGCTCGCCGCGGAAGCTGGCGTCGCCGCTGTACTCGAGGGCGTCTGCGTAGGGCTCGTTCAGGTACGCCGTGTGCCCCTCCACGACGCCGTCGGTGAAGATCTTGACGGCGCGCGTCCTGAACATCTTCGTGGTGTGGCTGGCGCGCTCAGCTCTGGCCGCCTTGATCCACGCCGCGAGGTCGTCCTCCGGCGAGAGCGCGAGGGCGCCGCGGAAGCGGACGGTGAGCTCACCCGAGGCGGCCATGGCCTCGAGCGCCTGCACGCCGTTGCTGCCGGCGTACATCAGCGGGTCGAAGACGGTGGTGATGCCGAGCGGTGCGGCTACGTCCTGCTGGAAGTACCGCATGCCGTCCTGGTACTGCTCCACGGAGTAGTCGGGGAGCAGGTCGGTGACCAGGTTGGCCGCCGTCTCGCGCAGCGTGCCGGACGGCGTGCCGTAGGGCGGGTCCGTCGCTTCACTGCCGGGGACGCGCTCGATCACACCGTCCTCGGGGTCAGGCGTCGCACCGGTGATACCGGCCATCTCGAGCGCCTTGCTGTTCACCCAATACGAGTGCCCGTCCTCAGACATGATCGCGACGGGCCGATCGCTCACCACGGCGTCGAGGGCGCTCGCGAGCGGACCCTTGTCCGGCGCGACGGTGTTGCTCCACCCCTGGCCTCTGATCACGTCCATGTTGGGATTCGCTGCCGCGAACTCGGCCACCGCGGCGACGTACTCGTCCACGCTGGTCATCCCGTAGAGCAGCACCGAGTACAGGCCGCTCACGCTCATGCTCGCGTGCGTGTGCGAGTCGATGAAGCCCGGCATCATCATCTTGCCGCGAAGGTTCACGACCTTCGTGGACGGTCCGACGTAGGCGCGGGCGCCTCTGTTCGAGCCGACGTAGACGATCCTGCCGTTCCGTACGGCCAGCGCGCGCGCGACCGCTTGCCGCGGGTTCACGGTGTAGATGTAACCGTTCTTGAAGACCGTGTCGGCCCGCCTGGTCTTGCCGTGGGCCGGCGCCGCTGCGGGCAGGACCAGCGCCGCCGCGAGCAGCGCGAGCAGCGCTCCCAGCCAGATCTTGGATCTCATCGACTACCCCCTTGCAGTTGCAGTGTGCGCGACGATGCAACTCTCCCAGGGGGGAAGGTCAAGTCTTCAGAGGACACGCGAGTTCGGTGATCCACTGCCGGGGGTCGTCCGTGTCCTCGTCGGTGACCACCCCGAGTTCACGGACCGGGCCCGCTGCCGCGTGGCCGTTGTCGGCGAGCCACGCGTGCAGCTCGACGTATGCGTTCCAGATCGTGTCGTAGGGACCCTGGAACGTCGTGAACGCGACACGCGCGGCCGGCAGTTCCCGGCACCGCACGCCGGGGCCCTTGGGGAGCCGTCGGGCGACCGGGAAGCAGACGTCGAAGCTGATCTCGTCATCGTGCTCCATGTCGACGTCGTAGAGGATCACCGGGTGGGCCTCCGGCTCCGCCCCATGGCGGGCCATGTGGACCATCGCCTTCGCCCCGGTGCGCCGTATGGCACGCTCCAGCGTCCACGGGTCGTGCGGATGCGTGCGCGGGACGGAGCCGGGCGCGCTCATGACGAGCGTGGCCGGCACATCCTTGAGCGCGATCTCGTAGGTCATCAAGGGCTCTTCGCGCTCGAGCTCCTGGTCGAGCAGGTGGAGCAGGCGGCTCTGCTGGGCGAGCTTCCTCGCCACGTCGTCGCGATGGCGCTGCAGGTGGCGGCGCAGATCACCCTGCTCCGAGGCCGCGATGAGGTCCGCCATCTGGTCCATGGTGAGGCCGAGCTGGCGGCCGAGGTGGATGAGGCCGGCCACACGCGTCTGGCGGACGTCGTAGTAGCGGTAGCGCGTGTCCGGGTCCACGAGCACCGGGGAGAGCAGGCCGCGCTCGTCCAGCCGCCGCAGCAGGCGGGGGGAGAGGTCCGTCAGCTTGGCGAAGCGCCCGATGGGGATGAGGCTGTCCCTGTCCATAGCGGCAGGGTACGCG
>DASRZL010000062.1:0-17082 GCA_035686425.1 Thermoleophilia bacterium | reverse complement strand
AGCCGGCAGGGGTTCGCAGGCCGAAGTACGGACGGCTATCATGGCCGTGCGGAAGCTCGTTCCAACTCCCTGCGCAAGGATGGTGACCGTGGTCCGGTACGGCCTGGATGAGTACGCCTGGCAGATGCTCGAGGATGAGGTGGTCGGGCTCTTCACCGCGCTCCTGCGCGTCGACACGACGAACGGCAACGAGACCGCCGCCGCCCTCGTCGTGCAGGAGTACCTGGCCGGCGCCGGCATCGACAGTGATCTGACCGGCGAGCTGCCGGACCGGCAGAGCCTCGTCGCCCGTCTCGACGGCGACCGCCCGGGTCGCACTCTGACCATGATGGGCCACCTCGACGTCGTCCCGGCGGACGCGGGCGAGTGGAGCGTGCCGCCGTTCGCCGCAGTCGTGAAGGACGGCTACGTGTGGGGTTGCGGCGCCACCGACATGAAGAACCAGGTGGCCGCCGAGGCGGTCGCCCTCGCGCGGCTCAAGCGTTCGGGCGCCGGCTTCGCCGGCACCGTCAAGTTCGCGGCAACGGCCGACGAGGAGGACGGGGAGTTCTGCGGCGTACAGTGGCTGTGCAAGCACCGGCCCGACACGCTGCGCGCCGACTTCTGCCTCAACGAGGGTCCTGGTGGACTGTGGCTGCCGGTCGACGGCCACAAGGTGTTCCTTCTCGCCGTCGGCGAGAAGGCCTTTGCCCAGTTCCGCATCCGGACCCGCGGGCGCGGCGGACACGGGTCCGTGCCCGAGAAGGAGCGCAGCGCCGTGATCGACCTCGCCCGCGCCGTCACGGCGCTCGGACTCGCCGACCCGCCGGCGATCGTCTCGGGCACGACGGCGAGGTTCATCGACGTCCTCGTGCCCGACGCCGGGTTGCGCACGCGCCTCAAGGACCCCGCCACAGCGCGCGCGGCCGGCGCCGAGCTGCGCCGGCTCGACCCTGTCGTGGCCGGGCTGGTCGAGCCGCTCCTCGGCGCCACCCTCACTCCCACGGTGCTCGCGGCCGGCGCGGCGGTGAACGTCATCCCCACACGCGCCGAGGCGTGCATCGACTGCCGCATCCTTCCGGAGATGACGACGGACGACGTGCGCGACTACGTCGCGAGCCTGCTCGACCCTCTCGGCATCGAGTGGGAGTTCGAGTGGGTCGACGTGACCACGCCAAACGCGTCGCCGGAGCCGACCGCCCTCAGTGAGAGCATCGAGCGGGTGCTGCGCCGCGACGTGCCGGACGCTGTCCTCGCGCCGATGTGCTCAGGGAGCTTCACCGACTCGCGCTGGGTGCGCGAAGCGTTCCCGGACTGCGCCGCCTACGGGTTCGCGCCGTACGTGGCCGAGAGCTTCCACGCCATGGACGGCGGCCGCGACCACCAACCGGACGAACGCATCCTCGTCGAGGACGTGACGTACCAGGCTCTCTTCTTCGAGCGCCTCGCGCGGGACCTGCTCTCGTGAGCTCCCCGCCGCCCGATGTCCTCCGCGACCGCTACCGCGGCGCACTGCTCGGCCTCGCCGCCGGCGAGGCGCTGGGCGCGCCGGCCGAGTTCCTTACCACCGAGCAGATCGTCGAGAAGTACGGCGTCATCACCGACATGATCGGCGGCGGCGTCTACGATGTGGCGCCCGGCGAGATTACCGACGCGACCGAGATGATGCTCCGCCTCGCGGAGAGCCTCGCCGACAACGGTGGGTTCGAACCCGAGGACATCATGGCGCGCTACAACGCGTGGCTCGAGAGCCAGCCCCGGCACGTGAGCCTCACGGTGCGCGTCGCCCTGATCAGCTACCGCTCCGGGACGCACTGGGACGTCGCCTCGCGGCGCGCGTTCGAGATCCTGGGCGGGCCGACGGCGGGCAACGGCAGCCTCATCCGATGCACGCCGGTGGGGCTTCTGTACGCCGGCGACGCCTCCACCCGGCACGAAGTGTCACACCGCGAGTCGATGCTGACCCACTTCGACCAGCTCGCCGGCTGGTCGTGCGCCGCCTTCAACGATCTCATCGCGGCGGCGCTTCACGGCGACCTCCGCAGCGAGGTACCGGCGATCGCCCACACCTTCGATGAAGAGGACAAGCGGGTCAGCGGCGTCCTGCGCGAGACCCCGGCCGCCGAGGTCGAGGAGATCGTGAGCTCATCGTTCGTCCGCGACACACTGCAGGTCGGCCTGTGGACGGCGCTGCACGGCGCCGATTTCGAGCACGCCGTGACGATGGCCGTGAACATGGGCAACGACGCCACCGCCGCCGGAGCCGTCGCCGGCGCACTCGCAGGCGCCGTATGTGGTGAATCGGGCATTCCTGCCCGCTGGCTCGCCGAGCTCACGGTGCGCGACCGCGTGACCGCGGCCGCCGACCGGCTCGCCGATCTGGCCTCGCCGGGCTGAGACGGCCGACGGGAACCCGTGCGGGTCCAGCCCGTCGCAGACACCGCCGCGGCCGGGTTGCCGGGCCGACGTTCACTCTGTAGTTTACGTCGCTGACGTTGTGTATCAGGCGGCGGAGGCGAGCGTGGACGAGGGCGATAGGACCCGACGACAGCGATTGCTGGCCGAGGAGTTCGGCCTCCTCTTCGAGGAGATGGGCCGCACGAGGATGGATGGACGCATCGCGGCCTGGCTCCTCCTCGCCGACCCGCCCGTTCAGTCCCTCACCGAGATCGCACAGGCCCTCGGCATGAGCAAGGCGGCCGTGAGCACGGCCGCCCGCTCCCTCCTTCAGGTCGAGATGGTCGAGCGAGTGAGCGAGCCCGGGCGGCGCGGCGACTCCTACCGCTCGCGGCCCGGCAAGCTCGAGAACGTGCTGCAGGTCGACCACATCCAGGTCCTCCAGCGACTCGTCGACCGTTCCCTCGCGCTCGTCGCCGACAAGGACCAGTCACAGTCCAACTACGCGCTGCTCCACGAGCTGCGCGACTTCCTCGGATTCCTGCAGGCGGAGATCCCCGGGCTGATGGCCCGCTGGCAGGCCCGGCGGGCGGCGATGCCGTCCGCGGGCGCCCCAGACCGAGATGACATCCCGAACGACGGAGGCAACCTTTGAGCTGGCTGACCAAGATCTCCTTGCGCAACCGTTCCATCGTCGGGCTGGCCGTGCTCACCGTCCTCCTCTTCGGGGCGTTCGCGATCCCGTCGCTCAAGCAGGAACTCATCCCGGACCTCACCTTCCCGTTCCTCACGGTGCTGACCGTCGACCAGGGCTCCTCGCCCTCCGATGTGGAGCGCAACATCACGACGCCGCTCGAGCAGGCGATCAAGACCTCGAGCGGCATCAAGGAGTACGACTCGTTCTCCAACGACGGCCTGAGCATCATCACCATCCAGTACGAGTTCGGCACGGACATGAAGGCCAAGGAATCCGAGGTGCAACAGGCCGTGTCGGGCGCGCAGCAGATGCTGCCCGCCACGGCCCTTGCCCCCGAGGTCGCGGTGCTCAACTTCGGCAGCATGCCTGTCGTCCAGCTCGCGGTGTCGTCGTCGCTGCCCCCGGAGGAGCTGGCCACGCTGCTCGGCACGCGCGTCGTGCCCCGCCTGCAGGCGATCGAGGGCGTGCAGGCCGTGACCCTCTCCGGCGTGCAGCAGATGCAGTTGAACATCCAGCTCAAGCCGGAGCAGGTCGCCGCGCTCGGCGTCACGCCCGAGCAGATCATGACCGCGATCACGCAGGCGAACGTGACGACCGGCGCCGGCAGCGTCACGTCAGGCAGCATCGTCTACCCCATCACGGTGAGCGCCAAGGCGGAGACCGAGAAGGCGATCGCGGACGTGGTGCTGCCGACGCCCGACGCCGCGCAGGCGCCCATCCGCCTCGGCGACGTCGCCACGGTCAAGATCGCCCCGGCGCCGCTCACGGCGATCACCCGTACCAACGGTGAGGCCTCGATCGGCATCTCCGTCAGCAAGGCCAGCAGCGGCAACACCGTCGACATCGCCGCCGCCGTGGCCGACGAACTCCCCGCCATCACGCGGGACCTCGGCGGCGAGACGAAGATCACCACGGTCGTCGACCAGTCGGTCTTCATCGAGGAGAGCATCAGCGCGCTCTGGCGCGAGGGCCTCCTCGGCGCGCTCTTCGCCGTGATCGTCATCTGGGCGTTCCTGCGCAGCTGGCGCTCCACGATCATCGCCGGGCTCTCGATCCCCCTCAGCGTGATCGGGGCGTTGATCATCCTGGGCTCCCGCGGGGAGTCTCTGAACATGCTCACGCTGGGCGGCCTCACCATCGCCATCGGCCGCGTCATCGACGACTCGATCGTCGTCATCGAGAACACGTACCGGCACCTGCAGGAGGGCGACAGCGTCCGGCGCGCCGCCTACACGGGGACCCGCGAGGTGGCCGGGGCGATCACGGCGAGCACGCTGACCACCGTCGCCGTCTTCCTCCCGCTGGGCCTGGTGCACGGGCTCGCCTCGGAGTTCTTCCGGCCGTTCGCGCTCACGGTGACGTTCGCGCTGCTCTGCAGCCTGGCCGTCGCCCTGATCGTGGTCCCGGTCGCCTCCACCTGGCTGCTCTCGAAGCGCCAGGTCGGCCACCGCGACGAGAAGGAGCTGACACACCTGCAGAACGCCTACCTGCCGGCGCTCCGATTCGCCCTGGACCACAAGGCCATCACGCTCGTCGTCGCGACGGCGATCTTCGTCGGCACGATGATGCTGACCCCGCTGCTGAAGACCAACCTCTTCGACAGCTCCGACCAGCCGACCATGACCATCACCCAGACCCTCGACCCCGGCACGAGCCTGGATGCCACCATGGCGGCTACCGCCAAGGTCGAGGCCGTCCTCAAGGACACACCGGGCGTCGAGATCTACCAGGTCACCGCCGGCAGCACCGGCAGCCTTTTCGGCGCCGGCGGAGGCACCAACGCTTCGTCGAGCCAAGCCACCTTCTCGATCGCGACCGATCCCGACGCGGACAAGAACGCGATCATGGATCAGGTCCGCGAGGGCGTCTCGGCGCTGACCGACGCCGGCACCATCAGCGTGACCGGCGACGACTCCTCCTCGTCCATGGGCGGCATGTCCCTCATGGAGGTCCGCGTGTCGGCGAGCGACCCCGTGGTGCTCAAGGAGGCCAACGACATCGTGCTGGCCGAGGTGAAGACGGTCGAGGGGCTTGCGGACGTCACCTCGAACCTCAGTGAAGGCCGTCCGTCGGCGACGATCGTCGTCGACCAGGAGAAGGCGGCCGCTGCCGGAGTGACGCCGGCGACGCTGAGCCAGTACACGACACTGGTGCTCAACGGCTACCCGATCGGCGCCGTGCCGACCGCGGCCGGTCCGCTGCCCGCCCAACTCACGGTCGGCGAGATCGTCGTGCCGCCCCTGCCGGGGGCCGTCAGCCAGGTGCTCGCCAAGCTCCCGGTGGCCGGCACCGCCGGTATGGTGCCGCTCGGCGACATCGCCAAGGTCGTCGAGGTGAAGGCGCCGGTCCAGGTGACCCACGTCGACGGCTCCCGCACGGCAAGCATCACGGCGACGGCGGTCAACAACAACATCGGCGCCGCCTCCACCGCCGTGGACGATGCCCTCGCCGACATGACGCTGCCCGAGGGCGCCACCTGGGAACTGGCCGGCGCCACGGAGATGACCAACGACGTGTTCCGCACGCTCGGCATCGCAATGCTCGTGGCCATCCTGCTCGTGTACATCATCATGGTGGCGACCTTCCGCAGCCTGCTCAACCCGCTGATCCTCCTGGTGAGCATCCCCTTCGCCGCCGTCGGCGCGGTGTTGGCTCTCATCATCACCGGCACCAGCCTCGGCATGCCGAGCCTCATCGGACTGCTCATGCTGATCGGCATCGTGGTCACCAACGCGATCGTGCTGCTCGACCTGGTGGAGCAGTTCCGGCGCAAGGGCATGGACGCGCACACCGCCGTCATCGAAGGCGGCCGGCGGCGCCTGCGGCCGATCCTCATGACGGCCGTCGCGACGATCCTTGCGCTCACCCCGATGGCGCTCGGCATCGGCGGCAAGGGCGGCTTCCTCTCGACCCCGCTCGCGGTGGTCGTCATCGGAGGGCTCTTCACCTCGACGTTCCTCACGCTCGTCCTCGTCCCGGTGCTCTACCTCGCGTTGGACCGCCTGCGTCCCGCGAGCGCCTACGCCCAGGACGATGAGGACTACCTCTCGCCGCTGCCGGCCCCGGCCCCGGCGGAGTGACGAAGGCGCCGCCCGCCGGGCCCTGACGCCCGGCGGGCGGCGCCGTTGCGCTGCGGTACTGTCTTCCCATCGGCCGCGCGACGTGTCGCGGCCCGTCACCGGTACGACGAGAGGAGAAGCCGTGGCCAAGCCATCCGCCAAGAAGCCGTCCGCCAAGAAGCCTGCCGCCAAGACCGCCGCGAAGAAGCCGCGCACGGCGGCCGACATGGAGCGCTCCGTCCCTCGCGAGCTCACCCGCGCCCAGCTCATCGACGAGCTCAACAAGGACCTGGCCAAGGAGTTCCAGGCGCTGGTGCAGTACGTCCAGCACGCGGCTGCCATGACCGGCCCACAGTACGACGCCATCAAGGCCGAGCTCGTCGTGCACTCGAACGAGGAGCACGGGCACGCCATCTCCCTAGCCGACCAGATCGATTTCCTCGGCGGCGTGCCGGGCGTCGACGTCGCGCAGGCGCTCATCTCACCGGACTCGAAGGTGATGCTCGAGCAGGACCTCGACGGGGAGCTGGACGCGATCGCGCGCTACCGCGAGCGCATCGCCCAGGCCGAGTCGCTACAGGAGTATGGCCTGCGGCGCGCCCTCGAGGACATCCTGATCGTCGAGGAGGAGCACGCCCGCGACCTGCAGGACGCGCTCTCGCTCTAGGACCGGCGGGCAGGCCCGGGCGCCGGCTATGCCGGCGCCCGGGCCGCCGTCATCTCAGTCCTCCGCCGTCTCCACCCGGGCGCGAGCGCGAGGAACAGCACGGCGCCGGCCAGCCCGACGACGAGCAGCGCCACGAAGGCCTCGCGGCCGCCCAGCGAGTCCATCGCCCAGCCGCCGAACGCCGGCCCCAGGGCCGCGCCGCCGTTCCACACCACCGTCCACACGCCCATGTAGCGGCCGCGCACGGCCTCCGGAGCGAGGTCCGCGACCTCCGCCGCTGCCACCGGCGAGAGCAGCATCTCTCCCACGCTCAGCACGGAGATGAGGATCACCAGCGACCAGAGCGGGCCGGCGAACGCCGACCCGCCGAGTCCCAGGGCGAGCAAAGCGCTCGCCATCGCGAGCAGCACCATACGGTTGCGAAAGCGGAGGGCGCTGACGAGCGGGTACTGGACGACCGCGACGATCCCGGCGTTGAGCGCCAGCAGGTACCCCCACTCGCTGTTGGAAACGCCGAGGAAGGTCGTGATGTAGACCGCGTAGATGGAGCCGAAGTTGCCGAAGCAGAAGACCGGGAGCACGGCGACCAGGCAGAAGATGATGAAGACCCTGTCGTGGAAGACACGCCGGTAGCCGCTGCGGCCCTTCGTGTCGACGTGCTTGACCCGCAGCATGGCGCTGGCCGGCCTGCTCTCGCGGATCCAGATGGCCATTATCACGACCATGAGCGTGCATCCCGCGGCGGCGGCCAGGAACAGCTCCCTGAAGGTCGCTCCCCAGCCCAGGGCCAGGCCGGCCAGCGCCGGTCCGATGACGACACCCAGATTCATGGCGACGCGAGTGACGCCGAATCCCTGCTGCCGGCGATCCGGGGGCAGGAGGTCGGCGACCATCGCGTTGCTGGCGGTCTGGAACAACGGCCAGCCCAGGGCGCTCTCCAGGGCGACGAGCGCCGCGACCTGCCAGACCTCCGTCACGTAGGCGAAGCCCACGAACCACACGACGCCGACGAGCACGGACAGCATGATCACGACCCGCCGCCCGATCCGGTCGGTGAGTTGTCCGCCCCAGAACTGCAGGGGCATGACGGCAAGCGGCACCAGCCCGAAGACCACGCCGATCATGGTCATCGAGGTCCCCAGATAGCGGCGCAGGTAGATCGCTTCGAACGGGAAGGCGAGCGCAGCCGCTCCCACGTAGATGAAGATCCCGAGCGTGAGCACCCAGAACTGGTCGGGCATGCCCTTCAGGTCACGCACAGATTGTGTCAGACGGCCGGCCACGACCCCATGCTATCTGAGCTGCGGCGAGGGGCGCTCACGCCCGGCGGGGCTCCGGCATGCCCCACGGCGGCTCAGCGAGTGGGCAGGTCCACGCAGCCGACCGACAAGCCGACGCGGTCCATCTCGGCCATGAACGCCGTGGGGTCGAGCTGCTCCGGCGCGACCACGCCGCGCAGCGCGATCTCTCCGCGCGCGAACTGCCTGACGGCGCACGCCGCCGACGCTCCCGTCTGCCACGCCGTCCCCTGGACCCCCTTGTCCGTCCACGCCTCGTCGTGGGACGTGACCTGGTACAGGAAGCGGCGGACCGGACGACCGGCGATGGTCCCCTCGGCAAGGGTGCCGACGCAGACCTCACCGTGGATCTTCCCACCCAGGTCGACGGGCCGCGGGAAGCGCGACGCGACGAACCGGATCGGCGAGAACGTCGCGCCCTCGAACTCCACGGGATCGCGACGGTTCAGCCCAAGCGCCCTGAACGCGCGCAGGGTGTCGACGAAACGGGGGTCCAGCGCGATGAAGAAGGTCGCGTCGCGCAGCCCTTTGCCGGCGAGGAACATCGGCATGAGCTGCGATTCCTCGTGGTCGACGTTGCAGAGCGTGAGTTGGCCGACCGGCTCCGGGAAGCCGAAGTCCAGGAACACCGAGAGCGGCTCGTTGCGGTCCTCCCGCCCATCCCGGAAGACCGTGGGCGGGAGCAGGCACTCCTCGATCATGGTCTCGACCGAGAACGAGCAGGCGAGCTCGTAGCCCTCGACGGTGGCGTTGTCGCCGTCGAGCACCAGCAACTTCTCCAGCGTGTCGAACTGGTCGTAGAGTGCCCGCGCGAACACGTCGCTCACGCCCGGGTCGATGCCGAACGAGACGAGCGCCGCGCGGTCGCGCTTCGCGAACTCGTCGTGCAGCGCGAACTGCTCGTCCAGGTCGGCCGTGCCGGTGATCTCACGCGGCCCGCCGGTGCCCATGTCGAGGTAGTGCCGGCGGGCGTCCAGGCAGGCCTCCATGACCGGGATGTCCCAGGCGGTAGCCAGCGCGTTGAGAACGAGGTCGGCCTCGCCGGCGGCGGCGACCAGCGCGGCGTGGTCACCGGCGTCGACGACACGCGTCTCAGCCTTGCCGGCCGGAAGCTTGCCGGCCACTTCGCGAAGGCGGCTCTCGTCGACGTCGGCCAGGATGACCTTCTCCACCGCCGGCTCTGCGGCGGCCACCCGCGCCGTCACTTCCCCCACCGCCCCGACGCCCAGTTGCAGCACACGCATGGAGAGCCCTCCTTCCGGGGGCACGAAGCGGGTCCCCCCGCAGCTCGCGCACCATCGTCCTGAAAACCACCACAAGCT
This sequence comes from Thermoleophilia bacterium, assembly GCA_035686425.1. Taxonomy (GTDB): domain Bacteria; phylum Actinomycetota; class Thermoleophilia; order UBA2241; family UBA2241; genus CAIXSE01. The sequence goes on along the minus strand of DASRZL010000062.1, from coordinate 7,663 downwards.
TGGCAGCATATCCCGGGCTTTTCCAGCGAACATCTACCGTCGAACTTGTTCGTCACGCGAATCGAAACTTACTCGTTGTTGACTTGCCCTCGACCAGCCGCTAGGTTCTGGCCATGCTCCTGAGCGTGCAACAGGCGGCACGCCGGCTGGGCGTCTCGCCGGTCACCATACGCCGCTGGACGGCCAGCGGCTTCCTGCCGTGCGCGCGCACGGCCGGCGGCCATCGGCGCATCGACGAGCACGATATCGACGACCTCGCCAAGGCGATCGGGGGCAGCAACCACCTCGCCGCCCAGCTGGCCCGCGAGCGCGAGGTCGACGTGCTCATCGACACCTCCGTAGCGTTGGCGGTGAAGCTCGACCTCACCGAGTTGCTGCTCGAGATCGCGATGCGCATGACGAGCCTGCTCGACTGCCATTTCTGCGCCATCTCCGACTACGACCCGTCGACGGACGCGACCCACACGCTGGCCGAGTACGACCACGCGGGGCAACGCCTCCCAGACGCCAGCCCCTACCGCCTGCGCGACTTCCCGCTCACGAAGAGGGTGCTCACCGAGCAGACAGCCGCCGTGGTCAATGTCGACGACCCGCAGGCCGATCCCGCCGAGGTCGCGGAGCTGCGGCGGGAGGGCGACCGCAGCCTCCTCATGGTGCCGCTGATCGTGCAGGGTCGCAGCATCGGCCTCCTCGAGGTCGTCGACCAGAAGCGGTCGCGACAGTTCTCGCGCCAGGAGTTGCGCCTCGCTGGGGCGATCGCAGGTCAGGCGGCGGTCGCGATCCAGAACGCCAAGCTCTTCGCCGAGCGCAGGCGCAGCGAAGAGGACGTCGTCAACCTGCGAGAGGCGCTATCGCGTCTCACCACGTACGTGCCGAGGCTTCGTGAGGAAGCGAGCCGAGCGGACGTGCTCGCGACGGTCTCCCAGGCGGTGTGTGACGCCCTCGGAGCCATCTCCTGCGTGGCCAGCATGGGCGGCGAGAACGCCGGCGCCTTCGGCGCCGGCCAGGTCGCCGCTCGCCAGGCCGCCGGCGACGCGCGCGGCACCAACGCCAACCTCGTCGTCGCGCGCGACCCCTCAGGGAGCACCGACCTCACTCTCGCCGTCACGCTCCCGCGCCCGCCGGGCGAGGGCCAGATCGAGCTGCTCGACTTCATCGCCGCCGCCACGGCGGCGCTCGCCGGCCGCTGAGCGCGGCCGCGCAGTCCTCCACCCGTCATTGGCCTGGCGACGGCAAAACCGTCATCACTGCCAACCGTCGCTCGACCTTGGAATAGTTTCATTTGCTGGTACTTCGTCCCCGCTTCCTGCTTCACGAACTTAGCAGAGTCGATTCGGCAGAAGTTCGCACGTGTTGACGCTGACGCGCACGGCCGCTACGGTTCCGTCATGTATTTGAGCGTGCAGTACGCGGCGCGGCGCCTCGGCGTCTCGCCGCACACGATCCGCCGCTGGACCGCCTCCGGGTTCCTGCCGTGCACGCGCACGGCGGGAGGGCACCGCCGCATCAAGCAAGAGGATATCGACGAGCTCGCTCATCTGATCGGCGGTAGCAACCACCTTGCCGCGCGGCTCGCGCGGGAACGCGAGCTGGAGACGCTCGTCGCCACCGCGATCGCCGTCTCCAGCCAGCTGGATGTCACCGCGCTGCTGCGCGAGATCGCCGAGCAGATGACGACGCTCCTCGACGCGCACCTCTGCGTGATCTCGGACTACGACCCGGCGACGCGCACGGTCTCGGTCCAGGCGGAGTACGACCACCTCGGCAATCGCCACAAGGACACCATGAGGTACACGCTGAGCCAGTTCCCCATGGCCCGCCGGGCGATCGAGGACCACGAGAGCATCACCGTGAGCGTGAGCGACCCGCACGCCGACCCCGCCGAGGTGGCGATCATGCGCCGCGACGGCGACAAGTGCCTGCTCATCCTGCCGATGGTGCACCAGGGGCAGAGCATCGGCCTCATCGAGGTGCTCGACCACCAGCGCGAGCGCAAGTTCAGCCGCCAGGAGATGCGGCTCGCCAACGCCGTGGCGGCGCAGGCGGCCGTGGCGCTCCACAACGCGACCGTCTTCGCTCAGCTCAAGCGCAGCGACCAGGACGCGCTCACGTTGCGCCACGCGATCGAGACGATCTCGACCGGCTACGAGACGCTGCATCGTCAGACCGGCACGGCCGCTGTCCTGCAGGCGGCGGCGGACATCTCGGCTCGTGCGCTCGGCGCGATCTCGTGCGTGGCGAGCTGCCGCGGCGAGAGCGCCGGCGCCTCGGGCCTGAGGCCGGACGACCAGCCGGCGGCCCAGACCGGCGCGGCGCACGTCATCGTCTCTTCGGCGCCCTGCGGCGGTGACCAGGTCACGCTGACGTTGACGTTGGGCGGCGATGCCGGCGACGGCCAGGCCGAGCTCCTCGGCCTCGTGGCCACGATGGCGGCCGGCGCCCTCGGGAGTTCCCTCTCCGACTGACCTCGCGCGGCTGCGCGAGAGCCCAGCCCTGCCTCTGCTATTCTCGGCGCATGTCCCGCCCCCGCCCCCGCTTCGTGGTGATCGACACCGAGACCACCGGCCTCGATCCCCTGAACGACCGCATCATCGACATCGGGGCCGTGCGGCTCGACGAGACCCTCGGCGTCGCCGAGCTCTTCACGACGCTGGTCGACCCCGCCGTGCCGATCCCGCTCTTTGTCACCCGCCTCACAGGCATCGAGGATGCCGACGTCGCCGGGGCGCCGCACATGGCCGAGGCCTTGGCCGACCTGCGGGCGTTCGCCGGCGACGCGATCCTCGTGGGCCACAACGCCGCGTTCGACCGTGAGCACCTCGCGGCCGCCGCGCGACGCGCCGGGACGGCGGCGCTCGACAACGAGTGGTTCGACACGCTCGAGGCGGCCCTCCTGCTCTATCCCGAGCTCGACCGCCACGCGCTGCCCGTGCTGGCCGAGGAACTGCGGCTCGAGACGCGCGCTCACCGGGCGCTGCCCGACGCGGAGGCGACGGCGGAGGTCCTCGCCTACCTCGCGCGGCGGGCCGCCGGCCTGGCCGAGGTGGAGCGGCGGCTGTTGGAGGCGATCTCGTGGGCCCCGCTGCGACTGCTCGACGCTTGCGGGGCGGCGCCCGACGAAGCTCCTCCGCCCCTGGTCGCCGACGAGCCGACGGAGACGCCCGGTCCCCTGGCCGTCCTCCCCGCCGATCCGGGCGGCTGGAGGCAAGAGCTCGATGGCCACGGGGGCGGCGAGGCCGGGGACGGCGCGAACGGTGGCGCGGCTCCGGGCCTCGCCGGCCGTCTCCCCGGCTTCCGCCGGCGGCCCGGCCAGGTGGACTATGCGGAGGCCGCCGCCGACGTCTTCAGTCGCGGCGGCATCGGCGTCTTCGAGGCGGGCACCGGCATGGGCAAGAGCCTGGGCTACCTGCTGCCGGCGGCCTTCGCCGGAGCCGCCTCCGGCCGCCGACTGCTCGTGAGCACCAAGACCAAGGCGCTGCAGCGCCAGCTGGCGAGGACGGAGTTGCCGCTCGTCGCCGCCGCGCTGCCTCCAGGCTGGCGGTGGGCGCTGCTGATGGGGCGGGAGAACTACCTCTGCCGCCGGCGCACGGACGAGGCCGTGGCCGCGGAGTCAGAGAGGCTCCCCGATCCGGACCGCACTCTGGCGCTGGCCTACCTCGTGGGGCGGGCGCGGCGAGGCGATGTCGACCTCTCCGCCTTGCCGTACCGCGCCACACTGGTGCTGCCGGCGCTCGCCGACCTCGCGCGGGAGCTGCGCTCGTCCCGGTCGACGTGCCTCGGGCGCTTCTGCCCCGCGCGCCGGGGATGTCACTGGCGGCTGGCGCGCAGCCGGGCCGAGGCGGCCCACCTGGTCTGCGTCAACCACGCCCTCCTGCTCACGGGAAGGGAGACACTCCCTGCCTTCGAGGACGTCGTGATCGACGAGGCGCACCTGCTGTATCACGAGGCCACGGAGGCGTTCAGCGACCGGATCGACGCACGGTCGCTGGACCAACTGCTGGGCGACCTTGGAGGCAGGCACCGACAGCGGCCCCTGGCCCAGCGGCTCCGCGCCGCCGCGCGGAGGCTGGGTCCCGACGAGTCGCGCGCGGTGGTGGCTGCCGCGGATGCCTGCGACGTCGCCGCGGAGGAGGCGCCCGCCCTGAGCCGGGCGCTCGGCGAAGCCGTGGCCGGCCTTGCCGCCGCGGACGCCCGCGCCGGCGAAGACGGCGAGCCCACGGGCGGAGGCAACCGGCCGGGGGGCGACTACAACGCCACCGTGTGGCTCACGGCGGGCCTGCGCGACCTGCCGGAGCACGACCTCTTCCAGGTCCGTGCCGGTCTGCTCGCGGAGACGCTCACCAGACTTGCGACCGCCGCGGTCGCCGGCGCGGAAGCGCTGCCCGAGGACCACCGCGAGCGCGCCGCCCTGGTATCGCTGGCCGACGACGCCGCCGCGGCGGCCGAGCTGCTCGGCGACCTGCCCGAGGGCGGCGGGCCGGAGTCCGTCGCGTGGGCCGAACTCGAGAGCACCCAGCACGCTGCCCCGGGGGGGCCGCGCTGGGCGCTCACTCGCTCGCCGGTCACGCCGGCCGCGGGCATCAGGGAGATCCTCTGGGACCGGCTGCGCAGCGGCATCCTCACCAGCGCGACGCTGACGGTAGCGGGCTCGTTCTCCTACTTCCGCGACATGACCGGGCTCGCTCGCGATGTCGACGTCCGCGAGCAGGTGTTCGCGTCGCCGTTCGACTACCGCCGCCAGGCCGTCCTCGTCCTCGAGCACGACCCCGGAGGTGCATGGCATCCTGATGCACTGGCCGACCGGCAGGGTGAGCGCCTCAAGCGTATCGCGGCGGTCACCGGCGGCCGCACGCTCGCCCTCTTCACCAACAAGCGCGACATGCACCGGGTCGCAGCCGTCGTCGGCGAGCACGTGGAGGACGACGGCGTCCTCGTCCTCGCCCAGGGGCTCCATGGAAGCGCGGCCAGCCTCGCGGAGGAGTTCCGCACCCACCCGGACACGATCCTGCTCGGTGTCGACACGCTGTGGACGGGACAGGACTTCCCCGGGGACGCGCTCACCTGTCTGGTGATAGCGAAGCTGCCGTTTCCGCGCCTCGACCCTCTCTTTCGCGCGCGCAGGCGCGCCTGTGAGGAAGCCGGCGAGCGCTGGTTCGAACGGTTCTACCTGCCGGAGGCCGTGCTCAAGTTCCGGCAGGGATTCGGCCGGCTGATCCGCACCGAGAGCGATGCCGGCGTCATCGTGGTGCTCGATCACCGGCTCACGCAGAAGGCCTATCGCAAGGACTTCCTCGGCAGCCTGCCCGACATGGACGTCGTCGAGGCGGCGCCTGCCGAGCTCGCCGCCGTGGTGGAGCACCACCTGCGGCGACTCACGACGGGCGCCTGACTCCGCAGGCAGGAGAGTACCCGGCTCTCACGACTGCGCGCCCCGACGAGTGGTCTACGTCAGCTCGTCCGGTCAGGGCGCTCGCACCAACCGAGCAGCCCTTTGACGCCGGCGGCGCGCACGCAGCCGGCGCGGGCAGCGGCGGCATGCTGGGCGATGGTCTCGGCGGCCTTCGTCGCGCGAGTGTCGCGCCGGCGCAGGATCTCGATGGCGGTGATGTCGTGCATGGTCCCTCCCCGGCTAGTTCATATCAAGTCCTATTGATATGAAGTCTACTCCCGACCGGCTCTTCGTCAAGACCAAATCAACATTTCTTGAACTGACGCACGGCGTGGCGTACAGTCGACGTGAAAACGACGGGTGAGGTGCCTGATGTCCGCACGAGCGTCCACATCCCACACGGCCGGCCCGGCACCGGCCGCGTGCTGCCCGCTGCCCGAGAACGTGGCGCCGCTGCCGCTCGAGGCCGGCGAGGACCCGGGCGCCGACGCGGTGGCGGCCCGCGTCAAGGCGCTCGCCGACCCGGTGCGCCTGCGCATGCTCTCGGTGATCGCCGCCGCGGAGGAGTGCTGTCGCCCCGCGACGGGAGACGCCTCCGCGCACACGCCTGCGGGCGTGTGCGTCTGCGAGCTCCAGACGCTGCAGGGCCTCGCGCAGTCCAAGGCCTCGTACCACCTCAAGGTGCTGCGCGACGCCGGGCTCGTCCGCGAGGAGCGCCGCGGCAAGTGGAGTTTCTACACGCTTGACACGGAGTCGGCGCGCGGTCTGCTCGCGGAGCTCGCCGCGCGCCTCGGCGCCTGAGGCGGGCCGGCCCGCCGCGGGAGCGGCCGGCCTACCCTCCCTACTTGAGCATCCTGCCGCTGCCCTTGGCGGTCTCGGCGCCGACGCGCTTGACCAGCCGCGCCTTGCTCTGCTTGCCGCAGTGGGGACACGTCAGGTTCTTGTAGCTGTAGTAGGTGCCGTCGGGGTTCTTGCCGATCGCCGACGTGGTGAAGAAGTTGACCGTCGTCGGCACCTGGAACGCCTTGCCGCACTTGGCGCACAAGTAGCCCGACTTGCGCGAGACGAGACTGATGTACATCCACAGCCCGGCCATGATCATGATGAACGTGGGCAGGAAGCCCCTCCACGGGTAGATCACGATGATGGCGAACAGCACGATGGCGACGAAGACGGCGAGCTTCCAGACCGTGCTGAACCAGTCGTGCCGGGTCCTCTCAATGAAACGAGCCACGCGGGATTCCTTTCCTTTCTAGTCCCAGCGGAGGAAATGCCGGGCGGCGAGCCCGGACGTGCCGGTGACCGTGAGCACGACGATGAGGCCCCGGCGCGTCGACCACGGGCCTGCGCCGGCGCCGCCCCGCGCCGCTGCGGCCGGCGTCACCCTCCGACCGGCCCGGCCAGGTAGCTGACCAGGGTGAAGATGCCGAAGAGCACGACCAGGACGACGGCGACGAACGCCAGCGTGATGAAGAACCCCGCGAACAATCCTCTGGTCATGTGAGCTCCCGTCGCGTGTTTGCCGGGGGGGCGCCCGCCACCGTGACGGCGGACGACCGTCAGGCAGAGTATGCCACTCCCGGGGTGGAGGAGAAAGCGCTAGGCAGGAGCACGCGCCCTGCGGGCTGTCAAAGCGCGCGACGTCTCCCGAGACACGACTTCTGCTCAAGCCTTGCGGGTACCGGCGCCGATGGTAGGGTGAGTCGGCGCCGGCCGCCGGCCCGGGGGTGCACAACAGCCCCGATGGATCCCGAGGAGGAAACACATGGAAGTCGAGTTCCAGAACGCTCCGGCCTTCACCGTCGCCGTCGTGACGATGGCGCCGGGCGAGCAGATCCGCACCGAGGGCGGCGCGATGCTCAGTATGACCACGGGTACGCAGATCGAGACGTCGACTCAGGGCGGCGTCCTCAAAGGCCTGAAGCGCTCGCTCTCCGGAGAGTCGTTCTTCATGAACACGTTCTCGGCGCCGGCGACGGGCGGGGAGATCGTCCTCGCTCACTCCCTGCCCGGCGACATGTCGTACATCGACCAGCAGGGCGACACCTGGCTCTACCACCGTGACGGCTTCGTCGCCTGCGAGATGGGGATCGACCTCGACACCAAGTGGGGCGGCCTCAAGGGCGCGTTCGGGGCCTCGTCCTTCTTCGTCGTCAAGTGCAGCGGGCAGGGCAAGGTGATCTTCGCGACCTACGGCGCGCTGCGGCGCGTCGACCTGCAGGCCGGGCAGCAGTACACCGTGGACAGCGGGCACCTCGTGGCATGGCACGAGGC
>DASRZL010000061.1:0-21868 GCA_035686425.1 Thermoleophilia bacterium | reverse complement strand
CTCGGCTCGTATCGCCGGCTCGAGCTGGCTCTGGGCGCGCCGCTCGACGACATCGCCAAGCGCATCGGCGGCCTGCTGGAACTGCAGGTGCCGAGCGGCCTCGTCGGCAAGGTCAAGGCGCTCGGCCAGCTCAAGGAGCTGGCCTCATACGGCCCCAAGTACGGCAAGAAGGCCGCCTTCCGCGAGGTCGTCATCGACCCGCCGGACCTCACGCGCCTGCCGGTGCTCACCACCTGGCCCGGCGACGGCGGCCCATTCATCACGCTGCCGGTCGTCGTCACCAAGGACAGCCAGGGTCGCCAGAACGCCGGCATGTACCGCCTTCAGGTCTACGACGGCCAGACGACCGGGATGCACATCCACATCCACCACGACGGCGCGGCGAACATCCGCGAGGCCGGCGACCGCGTGGAGGTCGCCGTGGCCCTCGGCACCGATCCGGCGGTCACGTACGCCGCCACCGCGCCGCTCCCGCCGGGCATCAGCGAGTTCATGTTCGCCGGTTTCCTGCGCGGCCAACCGGTGGAGCTCACGCAGTGTGCGACGGTCGACCTCGCCGTGCCCGCCGACGCCGAGATCGTCCTCGAGGGCTACCTGGAGAAGGGCGAGACCCGGCTCGAAGGTCCGTTCGGCGACCACACCGGCTACTACTCCCTGGCCGATCAGTACCCGGTATTCCACCTGACCGCGATGAGTCACCGCCGCGACCCCATCTACCCCGCGACCATCGTCGGCAAGCCGCCGATGGAGGACGCCTACCTCGGCAAGGCCACCGAGCGTCTCTTCCTGCCGCTGCTGCAACTCGTGCAGCCCGAGATCGTGGACATGGACCTGCCGATCGAGGGCGTCTTCCACGACTGCGCCATCATCAGCATCCGCAAGGAGTACCCCGGGCACGCGCGCAAGATCATGAACGCCGTGTGGGGGATGGGCCAGATGATGTTCACCAAGTTCGTCGTGGTCGTCGACGAGCACGTCGATGTGCACGACTACAGCGAGGTCACGTGGCGGGTGTTCAACAACGTCGACCCCGAGCGCGACTGCGTCGTGTCGCGCGGCCCCCTTGACGTGCTCGACCACTCGAGCCCGCTCGCCGGGTACGGCGCCAAGATGGGTGTCGACGCCACCAGGACGTGGCCCGATGAGGGTCACGCGCGCGAGTGGCCGGACGAGCTCGCCATGGATCCCCAGGTCGTCCGTCGCGTGAACGAACGCTGGGCGGAGTTCGGCCTCCCGTTCGCCTGAGGGGGCCGGCCAGACCCTCGGCCGCCGGCCCGCCCCTCCGGTGAGCGCTTCGTGAGGCCCAGCGCCGGCCGGCGCCCGTGTGGCGGGCCTTCTGGGGGGATGGTACAATCCCGGCCAACCGCGGACGGTCGAGCGAGGGGCTGGTCGTCCGGTCGGCGTTCAAGCATGGACTCCTGGGGAGCATCTCTACTTGACTGAAAGCGGTCATCGCCATCGTCCCAAGCCGCGCGCCTGGTACCGTACGGCGTGGTTCACGTGGGCCGTGGTCATCCTCTTCGCCGTCGTGGCGGTGGCCATCCTCGTCTATCCCGTGGCTGCCATGGACTCCGTCGACTACTGCACCTCGTGCAAGGTGATGGAGCCGGCGGCGAAGACGTGGTCCCAGTCGTCGCACAATGACGTCACCTGCACCGAATGCCACGTACCTCCGGGCATCGCGCCCGCGACCCGCTGGCGCGTCAAGGAGGCCAGGAACGTGTGGGCCGACTACCTCGGCATGTCCGTGACCTCCGACGAGGGCCACCTTCCCAAGAACGAGAATTGCCTTCAGTGCCATCCGCTGTCCGAGATCCCGAGCGAGACGAGTGGCCTCAGGATGAACCACGCGCAGCACCTCGCGGTGCGCGGCCTGTACTGCGCCGACTGTCACGACACCGTCTCGCACAAGAAGCCCGGTGTGGCCCAGGGGGTGCGCATGCTCACGTGCTCCATGTGTCACAACGAGCAGGGCGCGCCCGATGGCTGCGACTTCTGTCACGCGACGCCCACGTCCTCGGATCACGCCCCGGACTTCATGAAGGACCACGGCACCGAGGCGCGCCTCAACGAGGCGGAATGCCTGCGCTGTCATCACGACAGGAAGTCCTTCTGCGACGAGTGCCACTCAGCCCCGCCGGCATCCCACTACTCGGGCAAATGGCGCTACTCCCACGATGCCGCCGCCGTCGCCGACCTCGAGAACTGCGTGGCCTGCCACGACGATGCTTTCTGCGCCCAGTGCCACTCCGTGAATCACCCCTCCGGCTGGCAGGACGTACACGGGGGCATCGCCGAAAAGGGTCCCAGCGCCTGCCTCGTGTGTCATCCGCAGGGCATGTGTGACGCTTGCCACGAAGAGAATGGAGTGACGCAGTGACGATCCGCCGTGCCGCGTGGGCGCTCATCTGTATCACCATCGTCGCCGGTCTCGCGACGCTGACCGCCGTCGCCGCGGCCACGAGTCCGACGGGTTCCGGCGCTGCGCTCAATCCCAGCGGCAACGAGGGGTGCTACGAGTGTCACGGGCAGCGGCCTGTCGACGGTGCCATCGAGGTCGACGGCCAGATGGTGCCCGCGTACATCGACGTCAACGGCGAGAAGAAGAGCCTCTACATCGACGAGACGCACATGGTGGACTCGCGACACGGCAAGCTCGCCTGCATCAGCTGTCACGTCGGCTTCAACGAGGGGGTACACCCCGAGAGCGTGACTGCGGGCTGGCTGAGGACCGCCAAGTTCGCGGCCTGCGGGGATTGTCACGGCGAAGAAGCGCTCATGTACGATGGCTCCTTCCACGGCTCGCTGAGCCTCACGCAGAACGTCGACGAGGCGCCGCTCTGCGCCGACTGCCACGAGGCGCACAAGATCCTCACGCCGGGCACCGAGGCGTTCCGCAGGAGCCAGATGGAGATGTGCACCCGTTGCCACGGCGGCTCGGAGGAGACGTTCCTCGACAGCTACCACGGCAAGGCCTATGTGCTCGGCGACCAGGAGACAGCCGTCTGCAGCGACTGCCACACGGGCCATCACATCCTGCCGGCCTCGGTGCCGGAGAGTTCGGTCTCCAAGCAGAATGTCGTGGAGACGTGCGCCAGGTGCCATCCGGGCGCCAACGAGAACTTCGCCGACTTCAGGGTGCACGTGAACCCACAGAGCCCCTCGTCGTCCTGGCAGATCTGGATCTTCTGGATGGCGTACATCATGCTCATCGCCGTGGTGTTCACCTTCGCCGCCGTGCACACCAGCCTCTACATCTATCGCGGGGCCAAAGAAGGACTCTACTCACGTCCACACCACACGCCCAGGGACCGCAGGGGCGGAAAGCGCATCGAGTATCAGCGCTTCAACGTGTTCCATCGGTGGATGCACTTCCTCGTCATCGTCAGCTTCACCGTGCTCGTGTTCACCGGCATGCCGCTGAAGTATCAGGACACGTTCTGGGCGAGATGGTTCATGGACCTCGCCGGCGGCGTCACGGCGGCCGGCGTCTACCACCGGCTCGCGGCCATCGTCACGGTCGCTTACTGGACCGCGGAGATTCTCTACATGATCGTCATGGTCGCCCGCGCCCGGGGCAAGAACCTGCGCGGCCCGGATTCCATGGTGCCTCGCAAGAAGGACCTCGAGGACATGATCGGCATGTTCGCCTGGTTCTTCGGCAGGGGCCCCAAGCCGCAGTTCGACCGCTACACCTACTGGGAGAAGTTCGACTACGTCTCGCTGGCCATCGGCACGGTCATCATCGGACTCACCGGGTTCATGATGTGGTTCCCCCTCAAGACCACCGAGTACATCCCGGGCATCTTCCTGAACATCGCCCTCGTGATCCACTCCAACGAGGCGCTGCTCGCGATGGGCGTGATCTTCATCTTCGTGCACTTCTTCAGCGCGCACCTGCGGCCCGAGTCGTTCCCGATCGACAAGGTGATGTTCACGGGCTCGCTGCCTGTGGATCACTATCGCGAAGACCGGCCTCTCGAGTACGCCCGTCACGTGCGCGAGGGCACGCTGGACGACGTTCTGGTCGAGAGGACCATGACGCGGCGGACCATGTTCGCGGACGCCATCTGGTGGATCATCACCGCCGTCATGGGCTTCGCCGCCCTGCTCATGACCGCGTTCATCATCTGGTCAGTAGTGGACTGAGTCGTGACCGCGCCGCTCGGATCGAGACAGGCCCACCGCGAGGCGACCGAGCGCGACAAGCGCGTGCGCCGCTGGCTCCTGAGGATCTCCCTGGCAAACTGGGGGATCGCGGCGCTCGCCTGGACGACCAGCGCGTATCTGGGCATCGAGTCGCCCGCCAGGCTCATCGTGTACTCGGTGCTGTTCGTGATCGGCCTCGTCGCGGCCATTCTCGCGATTCTCACCTACCTGCTCGAGAAGTTCGCGCATCGTCCTACGCCGCCGGAGGACGCCGATCACGAGGATGGCGAACCCGAGGGCGGCGAACCCGAGGCGGACACGCTAGCGGGCGAGAAGCCGCAGACCGACAAGCCCAAGGCGGCCGAGCCCGCGGCTGAAGCGCCGCCGACCGAGAAGCCGCCGGCCGACGAGCCCAAGGCGGACACGCCCGCGGCCGAGAAGCCGCAGCCCGAGACGCCGCAGCCCGAGAAGCCGCAGACCGACAAGCCCAAGTCGGACGGGCCCGCGGCTGAAGCGCCGCAGCCCGAGAAGCCGCCGGCCGACGAGCCCAAGTCCGACGGCGATGACGCCGGTTCTCCGCCCGTCGTCACAGGCTGACCGGGATTCATCGGGCGTGCCCGGGAGCGACTCCGCTTCCAAGCCCACACTGTTCGCCCGGCTGATCAAGGTCGAGCACAGCGTCTACGCCCTGCCGTTCGCCTACGCCGGCGCGTTCCTTGCGGCCGACGCCGTACCCACGTGGCAGCAGCTCCTGTGGATCACGGTCGCCATGGTCGGGGCCCGCAGTGCGGCCATGGCGCTCAACCGGCTGATCGACGCCGAGCTGGACGCGCGCAACCCACGGACCGCCGCGCGCGAGCTGCCCGCAGGTCGTCTCGGGAGGCGCGAGGTCTGGCTCTTCACGGTCGTCTCGGTGGGCCTCCTGGTGCTGGCCGCGTTCGAGCTCTCCGAGCCGTGCCGGTATCTCTGGCCGATCCCCCTCGCGGCCTTCGTGCTTTACCCCTACGCGAAGAGGTTCACGTGGTTCTGCCACTACGCTCTCGGTCTCACGCTGGGGCTGGCGCCGGCGGCCGCCTGGCTGGCGGTGACCGGACACCTCGGCGCGGTCCCTTGGCTGCTGTTCTTCGCCGTCGGGCTTTGGGTCGGAGGCTTCGACGTCATCTACGCCATCTTCGACCTCGACTTCGACCGCCAGAACGGCCTGCACTCCGTGCCGGTGGCGGTGGGCGTGCGCGGCGCCCTGGTGGTCGCCGCGGTCTCGCACGCCGCTGCCGCCGCCCTGCTGGTCGCCGTGGGCGTTCTGTCCGGCCTCGGGCCCATCTACTGGGTGGGGCTGGCGGCGGTGACGGCTCTTCTGGCGTGGCCTCACGTCGACATCGCGAGGCGGGGCCTGGACCGCGTGGGCATGAGCTTCATGACGATCAACGGGGCGGTGGGCCTGCTGTACGGCGCCGTGGTCGTGGCGGCGACGGTCTGGCCCTCGGTCTCCGGGTGAATCCGGAGCCGCAGCAGGGGGTCCTCCGGATACCCCGTATGGTACAATTGCCGCCGCTGGAGCGCCGATCACACGCTCTCGTGTTCTGGGGGCGCGCCGGTCACAACTGCCATGGGATCCAAGGGGAATGCACACGTGAGTGACGCGACTATCGAGGAGCCGCGGCGGGTCGAGGACCTGCCGCCACGCCGTTCGCGCTGGTTCGTCATCATCGCCCTAGCCGCTGTCGCCTGCGTGATCGTCGTCGGTCTGCTCGTGCCGGTGGTCGCCACCTCGTCTTCATCGTACTGCGGCAGCTGTCATGCCATGAAGGAGGCCTACAGCGGCTGGGAGCGCGGGGCTCACTCGTCGGTCCCGTGCGCCGAGTGTCACATCCCACCTGGCCTCTTCGCCTCCTTGAAGTGGCGGACCACAGAGGCGCGCAACATCTGGTTGACCTATCTCAACATGAAGCCCGGCAACGACTCGCAGCCACGTCCTGACTCGGCAAACTGCATCACGTGCCATCCGCTCAAGGGGCTCATGGGGATCCCCGGCAAGCTGCGCATGCCGCACGCCACGCACATCAATCAGAACAACCTCGAGTGCATCGACTGCCACGATCACACGGCGCACGCCCGCCCGGGGCAGTCGACCGCCGTGAGCATGGCGCCGTGCACCATGTGCCACACGCAGACCGATGATCCCAGCCGCTGCGACTTCTGCCACTACACCGCCCCCGAGGGTGAGTCGCATCCTACCGACTTCATGGATGAACACGGCGCGTTGGCCATCGCCAACGAAAAAGACTGCCTGCGCTGCCACCACAACAAGGCCCAGTTCTGCGACGGGTGCCATGCCAAGCCCACGCCCGGCCACTACTCCGGCAACTGGCCGTACGCGCACGGTCAGCAGGCCAAGAAGGACCGCGCTCGCTGCCTCGGATGCCACAGCGAGAAGGAGCTGTGCGACCAGTGCCACACGGTGGATCACCCAGCCGACTGGGCTACCACGCACGCGCCGATCGCCGCCAAGGGAGAGCGCTCGTGTCTGGTGTGCCATCCGCAGCAGATGTGCGTCGAGTGCCACCGTGCCGAGGGGGTGACCACAGAATGAGCAGGCGCGGCTTCGCGCTCACGATCGTGGTGGCCGTCTGCGCCCTGATGGCCGTGTCGGTCGCGCCCGCGGGCGCCACGACGTTCACCATCCCCACGGGCGCCAGCGACCGCTGCCTCGAGTGCCACGCCCAGCCCGATCTCGGCACGATCGAGGTCGACGGAGAAACCAAGAGCCTCACGATCTCCGAAGACGCGTGGCATGGCTCCGTGCATTCACGTCTGGACTGTACGGCCTGCCATCCGGGCTTCGAGGCGCGCGAGCACACTGCTGAAGAGTCGGCGGGCTGGCGTGAGCAGGCAAGGCTCACCGCCTGCAGCGACTGTCACGCCAGCGAGTTCCAGATGTACGACAAGTCATTCCACGGGGATCTGGTCATAGGCGAAGGCTCGAAGGACGCGCCGGCGTGCGCCGACTGCCACGGCTCGCACGGCATCATCAGCCCCTCGTCCGCCGAGTTCCGCCCGACGGTGCTCACCATGTGCTCGAACTGCCACGGCGAGAAGTCGTTGACGTATCTGGACACGTACCACGGCAAGTCGTTCCACCTCGGTGATACGTCCACGGCGGTCTGCACCGACTGCCACGGCTCCCACCAGATCCTGCCCCAGTCGAATCCGGACAGCACCGTCTCGTCGCAGAATGTCGTGGAGACCTGCGGCAAGTGCCACGAGCACGCCAACGCAAGGTTCGCGAGCTTCCTCGTCCACGTGGACCGCAGCACCCCCAGCTCGTCGTTCTGGGTGTGGGTGATGGAGATGAACCACGCCGTGCTCATCGGCTTCCTGTTCACGCTCGGCGGGCTGCACTGCTTCATGTACTTCTACCGGGGCCTGAAGGAGGGGATGTACCGCCGTGGCTAGTGTCGACAGCGGCATCAAGGACAAGAGGGTCACCTCCGAGCATGCGCACGACGTCCCACACGTCGCCAGAGGCGCGCGCATCCACTTCCGCCGGTTCACCGCATTCCAGAGGTGGGTGCACTTCTTCATCATGGTGAGCTTCTCCGCCCTCGTCCTCACGGGCATGCCTCTGAAGTACAGCGACAAGGCGTGGGCGGAGCGGTGGATGGGCTTCATCGGGGGCGTCGAGAACGCCGGGATGATCCACCGGTTCTCGGCGCTGATCATGGTGACGTGTGTGATCTGCATGCTGGGGTACTTCCTGCGCATCCTCATCATCACGAAGGGCCGCTTCTGGGGCCCCGGGACCATGGTCCCGAACCGGCAGGACTACTGGGACCTGAAAGCGATGGTCGCCTGGTTCGTGGGCAAGACCGGACGACCGGAGTTGCGGCTGGACCGCTACGCCTACTACGAGAAGGGCGAGTTCTGGGCGGCGTCCGCCGGCGTCACCATCATGTGCGTCACCGGTGCCATTCTCTGGTACCCGGAGGTCGCCGCCCGCTACATGCCGGGCATCGTCATCAACTTCGCCATCCTCAACCATTCCGGTGGGGCGCTGCTGGCGATGGGCTTCGTCGTCGTCTTCTGGCACTTCTTCCACGCTCACCTCCGGCCGGAGGCCTTTCCGATGGACAAGGCGATGTACGACGGCGGTCTCCCTCTCGAGGAGTACGCTCACGAGCGGCCGCTCGAGTACGAGCGCCGCGTGCGCGAAGGCACGCTGGACGAAGTCCTCGTGGCGCCGCTCAGCCCCACGCGCATGAAGATCCAGAACGTCGTCTGGTGGATCATCACCGGCGCCGCACTGATCCTCTGGGCGGTGTTCACGATCTTCGTCGTCTGGGTGACGTACAACTGGCTCATCTCTTTTTGAGGGTGAACGGCTTCACAAGGACTGGTAGACTCACGCGTGCGTGGTCGTCGTCACGACGAGCCGCGATCAGGGGTCTCGCCTGAGAGTCGGGAGATCGCCCTGAAGGGGAGTGTGGCCGGCAGCCGCTCTAGGGGAGCGAGCTTCCCGGCTCGGGGAAGGGAGTCAGCGTGAAGGGTGTGAACCGCTGGACGATAGTCGCGGTGACGGTCGTGACCCTGTTCGCCGCCGTCATGCTCGCGCTCGTCCTCTCGGCGCCGCCGGCGTCAGCGCTCCCGGCGTGGCAGCACGACGGCGCCATCGGCTGCAGCTGTCACGACAGCGGCACGCCGACCGACGCCACCTGCGTCACCTGCCACCCGGGCTTCGTGAGCTATCCGGACGAGACCTGCTGGTCGTGTCACTATCCCGGCCAGGACACCACGCCCTACTGGACCACTTCGCCGACGCCGACGCCCACCGAGACGCCAACGGCGACGCCCACCGAGACGCCAACGGCGACGCCGACCCCGACGCCGACCCCGACGAGTGCGCCCTGCAGCCAGGAATGCCACCTCTACAGCAGCGTCGACAAGGCCTACACGATCCCGTTCACGCACGGCGCCAACCCGCACCTCGGCTCGACCCCCGACTGCACTGCCTGTCACCCGACGAGCGTCAACGTCTTCGACCCCGATTCCAGCCCACATCACATTGGGCAGGCGACCGGGTTCACCGACTGCGCGGCGTGCCACGCCGGCTACCAGAAGCACGACAACAAGGTGCAGTGCACCAAATGCCACACGAAGGCAGTCGCGTTCCATCTGTACACGGCGACCAGCCCGGGCTACAAGAACTGCCGCAGTTGCCACCGCATGAAGCACGACGGCAAGAATGTCGCCAACAGCAAGTGCGCGAGTTGCCACAAGGGCAAGGGTAGCGGCCCCGCGAAGGTCGCGCAGCACGCGAAATCCATCACCAAGAAGTACGTCTGCGGGACGTGCCACAAGCAGAAGCTGCATGCCCGCTCCGTGAGCAAGAGGGTCAAGAATTGCCGCACCTGCCACACCGGCAAGTTCCACGCCAGGCAGAAGGATCCGAGCAAGTCGAAGTGCACCAAGTGCCACTCCGTGGCCCTGCGCCACGACAACGGCTATCAGTGCACGCTGTGTCACCGTCGAGCCATCCACAGCACGCGGCCCAGCGCCGTCAACCGGTAGCTGAGATCCGCCGTTGAATTTCCGGCTCACCACACGGGGCGTCACCGTCGCGGCGATCGGTATCACCGCCTTGGTGGTGTTCATCGGGGTAGCCTTGGCCGCCACCTCTTCGGCACGCTTCTGCGGTGCCTGCAAGAGCCACATCCCCTACGTTGACGAGTGGAGCGCGTCCGCCCACGGCGAGGTCAACTGCGAGCAGTGCCACACCAAGCCGGGACCGTTCTTCTTCCTCACCTCCAAGCTCGAAGCCCTGCAGCAGCCGATCGCGCAGATCACGGGAGACTACGAGAAGCCCATCGTCGGCTACGTGCTGAACCAGTCGTGCCGGCGCTGTCACACCAACGAGACGCTGTTCAAGACCATCAGCAGAAGCGGGATCCGCGTCGACCATCAGCACCTCATCGAGGCGGGCTTCCTGTGTCAGCGCTGCCACTCGACGACCGCCCACGGTCTCGCCGTGCCGGAGGGCTCGCGCATGTATCCCGTGATGGAGCAGTGCCTGATCTGCCACAACAACAAGTACCGCGCCCCTGACGGGACGGTGGCCACGTCGCGATGCGACCTGTGTCACGTCGAGCGCGGGTACGGAGCCTCTCCTGTATCGCACAAGGAGCCGGACTGGGACACGCGGCATGGAGCCGTCGGCGTGCTCTCCACCTGCAGCGCCTGCCACATCAAGAAGGACGCTTGCAGCGAGTGCCACGGGGGCATTCTCATGCCTCACCCTGAGCCTTGGCTCTACGCGCACGGCAGGTCCGCCGAGGCGAAGGGGCGCAAGTCGTGCGCCCAGTGCCACAACGTCAAGGAGTACTGCAACACCTGTCACAAGGTGCGCATGCCGCATCCGAACGACTTCATCTCGACCCACCCCGCAGCAGCGGCTCGCTCCGGCGCGCAGACCTGCTTCAACTGCCACGTGCTGGACAACTGCCAGGCCTGTCACGAGCAGCATGCCACCGGTGACCCGCGAGCGCACAGCCTGTTCGAAGGTCTCGACTACACGCCGCCCCCGCGGACTACGCCCTCGGCCACGCCGGGGTCGGGGAGCGAGTAGCCCATGTTCAAGAACAGGATCCCCAAGAGCCGGGTGCTCCTCGAGGGCAGGGTGCCGAGGGCATGGCTGATCGGCGTCCTCCTGGCCCTCGGCTTCGTGGTCGTCGCGGTCGCCGTGGGCCTTTCGGTCGCCTACACCAGCACCTGTTCAGTCTGCCACATCATCAAGCCCGAGGTGGCCACTTACGAGCAGTCGCCGCACTATCGTGCGGGTGTCGCTTGCCAGCAGTGCCACACCAAACCCGGTGTGTTCAACTACCTGATCAAGAACCTGCAGGGCGCCACCAACATCATCCTGTACGTCTCCAACTCGTACGAACGTCCGCTCACCACCGCCGTGGGCACCGTCAACTGCGTGCAGTGTCACCCGAAGTCCCAGCTCGAGCGAGACCAGGTCTACAACAACATCCGCGTGAACCACACGGGGCTTCGCGAGGCGGGGTACCAGTGCATCACGTGTCACGCCAACATCAGTCATCCCGGCACGCAGCTCGAAGTAGCGCGCACGTCGCAGAACAAGATGCCGATCTGCGCGCGCTGCCACGACGGGGTGCAGCTGCCGGACGACTGCAATACCTGCCACGTCGGCGGCGCACCTCCCGAGGAGATCAACGTGCCGATCGAGGGGGCCGTCACTCCGACGCAGTGTGCGGGGTGCCATCGTGGCGAGGTGGTCTGCGCCGAGTGCCACAACGGCCTCGCGATGCCGCATCCCAAGGGCTGGATGAAGAGCCACGGCGGCGTCGTCGTCAAGCGGGGCAAGAGCATCTGCGTCTCCTGCCACCTCAAGAAGGACCCGAGGTTCTGCATCGACTGCCACGGCCTCGAGATGCCGCATCCGGGCAGTTGGCTCTCGAGTCACGGCGCCTATTCACTGAAGAGCAAGAAGAACCAGGCGAAGTGCATCAAGTGCCACGGCAGGGACAGCTGCATCAAGTGCCACGGCCTCGAGATGCCGCATCCGGGCGGTTGGCTCTCGGTGCACTCGAGCAGGGCGCTCAGCTCGCCCGGCCTGTGCACCAAGTGCCACAGCAGCGCCTTCTGCGTCGGCTGCCATGGGGTCTCGCTTCCGCACAGCGGGTCGTTCGTCGGCGACCATCCCAATCAGACCTACAACCAGGGCAGCGTGTGCATGAAGTGCCACGGCAACGGCGGCACCGGGCCTCAAGGCTGCTACGGCGGCCAGTGCCACAGCGGCTCGATCAACTAAGCTCGCGCCGAGGACCCCGCCAGGGGAGCTTCACCCATGATGACCGTCAGCCCACCACAGAGCGTCTTTGTCGGCGTCAGCGGCGCGAGCGGAGCTCCGTACGCCGCGCGCCTGCTACAGGCGCTGTCGGCGGCCGATTGCGCGATCCAGCTCAGCGTCTCCGACAGTGGCATCCTCGTGCTCGAGCACGAGCTCGAGCTGAGTGTCGCCGGGCGCGACGCGGTGACGGCGGCCTTTCTTGAGCGGACAGGCGCGACCGCCGAGGTCTTCGTGCCGGACGACCTGGGGGCGCTACCCGCCAGCGGCAGCAGCGCCCCGGACGCGGTCGTGATCTGTCCCTGCTCGATGTCGACGGCGGCGAACATCGCCCTCGGCACGACGCGCACGCTCATGCACCGCGCCGCCGACGTCGCCCTCAAGGAGGGACGGCCGCTCGTCGTGGTGCCGCGCGAGACGCCGCTCACACAGATCCACCTGCGCCGGCTGCTCGAGCTGGCGGAGGCCGGCGCCGTCGTGCTGCCGGCGATGCCCGGCTTCTACTCGCGGCCGCAAACGCTTCAGGATGCCGTCGACCACATCGCCGGCAAGGTGATGGGCGCCCTCGGCTTCGAGCAGAAACTCTTCCCACCGTGGAACGGGGGCCGGCGCTGATCGCGTCCGGCCGAGCCGCGCGCGGGACCAGCGACCTCCCCATCGATCGCGAGCCCTCGCGGATCGCGGCCATGTTCGGCGGCATCGCGTCACGCTACGACCTCATGAACCGCATCATGACGGTGGGCCTCGACGGCCGCTGGCGGCGGATGGCCGCTCGCGAAGCGGGCGTCTCTCCGGGCGAGGAGGCTCTCGACGCCTGTTGCGGCACCGGCGACCTGACCTTCAGCCTCGTCGAGGCGTGTCCCGAGTGCCAGGTGACGGGTCTGGACTTCACGCCGGCGATGATCGCCCGGGCGCGGGAGAAGGCCGCGGCGCGGGAGCGCCGTGGCCTTCCTGCGCCGCACGGTTTCGTCGCCGGCGACCTCCTGGAACTGCCGTTCTCCGATGACGCGTTCGCCGCCGTCACGGTGGGGTGGGGCGTGCGCAACGTCCCTGACGTTTCCCGCGCCTTCCGCGAGATGGCGCGCGTCACTCGTCCGGGCGGCCGTGTCGTCTGCCTCGAGTCCACGCAGCCACCAGACGGCGCCGGCAAACGGTTCAACGAGCTCTGGCTCGGGCGCGTCGTGCCGGTGCTCGGACGGCTCGTCACCGGCGACCCGTCCGCGTACGCCTATCTGCCCGCGTCGGTAGCGGCTTTCCCGCGGGCGGACGAAGTGGCCGCCATCATGGCGGACGCCGGGCTGACGAAGGTGCGCTACCGGCGCCTCGGCTTCGGCGCCGTCGCCCTTCACGTTGGTGAGGTGCCGGCGTGAGCGCCAGACCGTCGCTGCAATGGCGCTCCGCCGCGCAGAAACGGCGCATCGCTCGCGGGCTCGAGCTCGTCGAGGAACGACTGGCGACAGTCGCCTCAGAGTACCCCGGCGAGCTCGGTGACGCCTGCCGGGCGACGCTGACCGCCGGTGGCAAGCGGGTGCGCCCGCTCCTCACGCTACTCTGCGCTCGCCGCGGCAAGGCGATGGGCGAGCCGGTCTTGCGGGCCGCGGCGGCGGTCGAACTCCTGCACATGGCGACGCTCGTCCACGACGACGTCCTCGACCGCGCCGAGCTCCGCCGCGGGCATCCTACGGTGGCGCACCAGTACGGCGCCGCCACGGCGGTGTCCGCGGGCAACTTCCTGCTCGCCCGCGCCTTCTCCGAGCTGGTCGGCGCGGGCGTCCCGGCAGCCGTCGATCTCCTCAGCGCTACGGCTGTCGGGCTCAGCGAGGGAGAGGTTTTGCAGCGCGCCGAGGCCTATGACGTCCACATCAGCGTGGAGGCCTACGTGCGCCGCTGCGAACGCAAGACCGCCGACCTCTTCGCGGCGGCGTGCTCGCTGGGCGCCATGCTCTCGGGGGCCGGGGACGACGCGGAGAGCGCCGTCGGCGAGTACGGCCGCCTCATCGGCCTCGCCTTCCAGGTCTTCGACGACATCCTCGACTGCTGCGGGGACGAGGCGGCAACGGGCAAACGACCCGGGACGGACGTCCGTGACGGCACGATCACGCTCCCGCTGATCTATGCGCTCGAGGCTCGGCCGGGACTTGCCGGCGTCCTCGGCAGTCCCGGTGCGGACGACGCCGCGGTCGTATCCCTGCTCGCCGCCGTCGCCGAGAGCGGCGCCCTCGAGCGTGCCCGCGGCGACGCTTTGCGGTACATTGGGGATGCCAGGTCGGTCCTCGCTGCCTGTCCCGACACCGTGGAGCGCGAGCTGCTCACGCAGGTGGCGGCGCAGGTCGTCGACCGCTACAGCTGACGACTTTCGGAGTCGATCCCGTGAATCCAAGTGAGATATCCGCGCTCGCCGCGCGCTCCGGCCTCGCCCACATCTGGCGCAAGGTCGAGGCCGCCGAGCGTCTGACCGGCGAGGAAGCGACCGAGCTGCTCTCCGGCACCGACATCCTCGCCCTCGGCGCCATGGCCGACTTCGCGCGCTCACGCATCGCCGGTGACGAGGTCTACTTCATCTGCAACCGGCACATCAACCACACCAACGTGTGCCGCAACCGCTGCCTCTTCTGCGCATTCAGCCACGACGAGGGCGATGCCGACGCGTACACGCTCGGCGTCGACGAAGTCGTCGACAAGGCCCGCGAGACGCTCGCCGTCGGCGGCATCAGCGAGATCCACATCGTCGGGGGCGAGCATCCCGACCTGCCGTTCGACTACTACCTCGAGATGATGCGCGCGCTGCGCGAGCTGGCGCCGGAGGTCCACATCCAGGCGTTCACCGCCAGCGAGATCTCGCATTTCGCCAAGATCAGCGGCAAGTCCGTGACCGAGGTACTGCAGGAGCTCAAGGACGCGGGCCTCGGATCGCTTCCGGGTGGCGGTGCGGAGGTCTTCAGCGGCCGCGTGCGCGACCTCATCTGCGAGCAGAAGATCAGCGGCCAGAGATGGCTCGACGTCATGCGCGCGGCCCACGGCGTCGGACTCAAATCGAACGCGACCATGCTCTACGGCCACGTCGAGACCCCGGAGGAGCTCGCGGACCACATGATCCGCCTCCGCGAGCTCCAGGACGACACCGGCGGCTTCAACGCGTTCATCCCGTTGTCGTTCCAGCCGGCCAACACCGGGCTGAGTGACCTGCCCGGACCGACCGGTTTCGACGATCTCAAGATGCTCGCCGTCGGCCGGCTGGTCCTGGACAACTTCCGGCATGTCAAGGCGTTCTGGATCAACGTGGGGGTCAAGCTCGCCCAGGTCTCGCTGGCCTTCGGCGTCAACGACCTCGACGGGACCGTGGTCGAGGAGAAGATCAGCCACGCGGCCGGCGTGGACACGGCGCAGGAGCTCAGCAAGGCAGAGCTCGTGCGCGTCATCCGCGCCGCCGGCCGTGAGCCGGTGGAGCGCGATACGCTCTACAACGTCGTGCGGCGGTACGATGACGCCGGCTGACGCAGCGCCGGTGCGCGTCGGGCGCATCGAGTTCGTCAACTGCTTCCCGCTCTATCACCACTTCGAGCAGCAGCTCGCCTCCCGCGGCGTAGCCGCCAGGATCGTCGAGGGATACCCCGCGGCACTCAATGAGATGCTCGCGGACGGGGCGATCGACGTGGCTCTGCCGTCCTCGATCGCCTTCGCGCGTGACGTCGACCAGCTGATGCTGCTTCCGCAGGTCTCGATCAGCTCCTTCGGCGCCGTCGATTCCATCCAGCTGTTCGCGCGCACGCCTCTGGCACACATTCGCCGGGTCGCGTTGACAGAGAAGAGCGCGACCTCGATCTGTCTGCTCAAGGTGCTCTGCCGCGAGTGGGGCATCGAGCCGGAGTTCGCGCCTCGCGAGGGCCCGCTCTCGGAGGTCCTCGAGGAGTTCGACGCGCTGCTGCTTATCGGCGACGAAGCGCTGCACCTGCTGCGCGTCGAGGCGTACCCGCACCACTTCGACCTCGGCGCCGAGTGGAAGAGCGTGACGGGCCTGCCCATGGTGTACGCGGTCTGCGCGGCGCGTCGCGACTTCGCTCAGGCGCGACCCGATGCCGCCGCCGCCGTCGGCGCCGCGCTCCTCGCGTCGCGCGACGCGTGCGCGGCGGCGCCCGAGGCGACCGCCGCGGCGGCAGCCCAAGTCTACGACTTCAGTCGAGCGTACCTCAGGGACTACTTCGACAAGCTGAAGTTCGGCTTCACGCCGGACTACCGCGCCGGGCTCCGAGAGTTCTATCGGCGCGCCGCCGCGATCGGCGAGCTGGAGCGGATCCCCGACCTCGACGAGCCGTCCGGCGAGGCCGGCGGCACCTGAGGCGGGTCGGCGACGTGTCCTGCACCAGCCTCATCTTCCGCAGGCCCATCCCCGACGATTGGGACCGCGTGATGGCGGTCATGCCAGGGTGGTGGGATGGGCGCGACCTGCGCCCCATGCTGCCCAAGGTCTTCTTCGAGCACTTCCGCGGCACGTCCCTGCTCGTGGAACACGAGGACAGGCTGGTCGGCTTCCTCGTGGGCTTCGTCTGCCCGGATCACGCCGACGAGGCATACATCCACTTCGTGGGTGTCGAGCCCACCTGGCGCCGCGCAGGCCTCGCGCGTGACCTGTACCGCCGCTTCTTCGCGCTGGCGCGTGCGTCCGGGCGGACGGTCGTCCGCGCCGTCACTGCTCCCGTGAACGACGGCTCCATCGCCTTCCACACGGCGCTGGGCTTCTCGCTGCTGCCCGGTGACGCCGAGGTCGACGGCGTCCCCGCCACGATCGACCGCGGTCCGCACGGCGACCATGTCGTGCGCTTCCAACTCTCCGTCGACGGCGAGGCCGGTTCATGAGCGGCGGGCAGATCGCGCCGGCCGCCGGTCCGCCGACGGGCCGCATCACCGACGCCGAGGCGCTCGCGCTGCTCGAGGGCGGCGACCTGCTCGGCGCCGGCGCTCGCGCCGACGCCGTCCGTCGCCGCCTTCACCCGGGTGATGAGGTCACCTTCATCGTCGACCGCAACATCAACTACACCGATTACTGCATCTCGGGCTGCCGCTTCTGCGCCTTCTTCAAGAAGCCGGGGAGCGGCGAGGGCTACCTCCTCGCGGAAGAGGACATCCACCGCAAGATCGAGGAGACCATCGCCCTGGGCGGCACCGCGATCATGATGCAGGGCGGCCTGCATCCGGATCTCGACATCTGCTGGTTCGAGAGGGTCTTCAGCGGCATCAAGGCCCGGTACCCGATCCACATCCACTCCCTCTCGCCGCCGGAGATCGTCCACATCTCGCAGCTGAGCAGCCTGACGGTGGAGGAGACGCTCACGCGGCTGCAGGCCGCCGGCCTCGACAGCCTGCCCGGCGGCGGTGCCGAGGTACTGGTCGACCGCGTGCGCACGGCCATCAGCCCGCACAAGATCCCCACCGATACGTGGCTGAACGTGATGCGTGTCGCTCACGGCCTCGGCATGAAGACGACGGCGACGATGATGTTCGGCTCGCTCGACACGCGGGCCGAGCGGGTCGAGCACCTGCGCCGCATCCGCGATCTGCAGGACGAGACCGGCGGCTTCACGGCGTTCATCCCGTGGACGTTCCAGGCCGGCAACACGGAGCTCCAGGCCGGCCACACCCCCGCCACGGGCATCGACTACCTGATGATGCTGGCGGTGACGCGTGTCTACCTCGACAATGTGCCCAGCGTCCAGGCGTCGTGGGTCACGCAGGGCCTGCGCATGGGGCAGGTGGCGCTCGCCTTCGGCGCCAACGACATGGGCTCGACGATGATCGAGGAGAACGTGGTCGCCGCTGCCGGCGTGCACAATCAGTGCGACGTCGACGAGATGGTGCGGCTCATCCGCGCTGCAGGGCGCACGCCGGTGCAGCGCGACACACTCTACCGCGAGGTGCGCCGCTACTGAGCGTGCCGGGGCCTCGTGCCCCGGGCCGGGCAGGCTGCGCCCGCCGGCCCCACCGTCACGCCTCCGCCATCACTCCGGCCCGCGCCGCGGCTCGCTCGCGTGGGCGGGCCGGATTTCGCCGGCGATCCGATCCAGCTCCGTCTGCCGCGGGATCGCAGCGGCGCTCTCGATGCGCTTCCACGTCCTGTAGAGGATGGGCGCCATCGTTCCCAGCCCCACCAGGCTGACGACGCCGGCCACGGCCATCACCTCCCCGGACATGCGCGTGTACAGGAGCGGGGCTGTCAGCGCCCCGAGGAAGCCTCCCAGTTGCATCGCCGTAGCCTCCACGCCGGTCACTGTGCCGATCCAGCGTCGCGGACTCACCTGGATGAGGAAGCCCTGCTTGGCCGGATACGAGAAGGCGATGGCCAGGCCCTCGAGCACGTTCACCACTATGAACAGCGTGAGATTGGTCGTGACGCCGTAGAGGATCCAGGCGATCCCCGAGAGCGCGTAGCCGGTCACGAACAGCCAGAAGCGGCTGTAGCGGTCGGCGATCATCCCGCCGAGGAAGCTCAGCAGCATGGGCGCGCTGAACGCGACCCACGTCATGCTGATGTACGTCTTGGACGCACCGAGGTGCGCAAGCCAGAGACTCCAGACCACGTCGAAGGCGCCCATGGCGTAGTGACTCGTAAAGGCGATCACCACGAAGGCCAGGATCGCCGGCGTGAAGATCGTGCGGTACGGCGGGCGGCCCGCCTTGCGGCCGCCGCCCGCCTCGACGTCATCGCGGCGCTGCGCACGCCGTGTCCTCAGCGCCGCCGGCTCGCGCACGAACAGGATGATGGCCGCCAGCGCGACCGCGGAGAGCGCCGCGCCGAAGTAGAAGATCGCGTAGAAGCCGCTCTTGCCCCCGCCGCCCAGCGCGTACAGCGGCGCGGCCATCGCCGGGCCGACGATCAGCCCGCCGAATTGCGCCGTCGTCAGGAGCCCATAGGCCTTGCTGCGGTTCTCCTCGTTGGTGATGTCGGCGACGAACGCCTGTGCCGCCGGCCCGAAGGCCGCCGTGCCGATGCCCTCCAGAAGCCTGAAGAAGATGAACCAGTAGGGGTCGGTCGTAGTCGTGAAGAGCAGCATCGCGATCGTGTACAAGATCGCGCCGCCGATCATCACCGGCTTGCGTCCGATGGTGTCGCTCAGCCACCCGAGCGGCGACGAGAACAGGAGGGTGCCCACGTAGAACATGGAGGCGATGACCGCCCACAGTGTCATCGACGCGTGCGCTTGCTCGGAGAGGAAGAGTGGGAGGTACGGGATCATCGCCCCGAACCCCACCCATACGACGAACGCCGCGGCGCTGATCACGCCGAGCTGGAGCCAGCTCGTGCGCGGAGTACCGGCGTTGCCGGGAGTCTGTGTGTCGCTCCGGGAGGTCATGGCGTCCTTGCGTCCGCGACCAGGAGCGACGACCGGCCCCACCCCGGCCCGTCGCCCTGCGGATTCCGTGGCAAGGCTATCACCCAGCCGCCGGCCGTCGCACCAGACGGGCCGCTGGTCAGAGCGCGCCTAGGACTCGCGGACCTCTCGCGACAGCAGGCCGATCAGAGCGGACACCGCCACGAGCGCCCCGGCGACGATGAAGAGCACGCGCACGTCGACGAACCCTGCCAGGGCGCCGGCAGCCAGCACCGAGAGCGCGTACATGCCCTGGGTGAGGGTGAACCGGGTACCGAGCACGCGGCCGCGCATGCCTTGTGGCACGACCTGCTGAAGGTACGTGTCCACGGCGATGAGGGCCCCGGCGTTGGCCATGCCGAAGATCGCGAACGGGATCGCCGCGACCCAGACCGATTCGGTGGTCGCCACCAGCGCGAGGCAGGCGCCCATGAGCGCGAGGCCGGCGATCATGAGCGGGCCTTTGCGCACGTGCGGCGCGAAGGCGACGAGGACCAGCGACCCAGCCAGGTACCCGGCGCCCACCACCGCCTCCAGGCCGCCGAAGGCCCCCGCGCCGCCGTCGAGCACGTTCACGGCGAAGAGGAAGGTGAGCGGGTAGGAGGCGCCGAGACCTGCCACGCAGACGAGGATCATGACCGTGTTCGCGCGCAGCCCGGCGTCATGGCGGAGGAAGCTGAACCCCTCCCGCAGCTCGCGCCAGAACGCGCGCGCGCTCCGCTCCGCCGCCGCGCGCGCCGGAGTCCGGTAGCGCATGAAGGACAGTGCGACGGCAGAGACGGCGAAGGTGGCGGCGTCCAACTGGAACGCGACCGAGGTGCTCACGTAGGCGAGCAGCACGCCGGCGAACGCCCAGCCGAGGATCTCCGTGAGGTTCTCGCCGGTCGAGAGCACGGAGTTGGCACGCAGCAGGCGGCCGGGCGGGACGATCTCGGGAAGGATGGCGAGCTTGGCGGGGTCGAAGAACACGGACGCGCTCGAGATCGCGAAGCTCAGCACGAAGACGGCGGGCAGCGAGCGGGCGGCGACGAACGGCACCACCAGCACGAGGGCGGCGCGGACCAAGTCCGCCACTATCATCAGCCGCCGCTTGTCGAGGCGATCCACGGCGACGCCGGCGAAGGCGCCGAACAGGACATACGGGAGCGTGTAGAGCGCGAACACGGCGCCCGTTCCCAGGGCGGACCCCGTCGTCGTGTACACCAGCCAAGGGAAGGCGAGGGCGGCGAGGCGATCGCCCATCTGCGAGACGAACTGGCCGACCCAGAGCAGCAGGAAGCTGGAGTTGCGGTTGAGCGGCACGACCTGAGCTTCGGTAGCGACGACGTTCGCCTCTATGGCTGTCCCCCCGGAATGCGCTGCGTCCCTGCTGGCGTGCGAGGGCCCGCGGGCCCCGCGGCGCGCCTGCGGCGGCCGCGCCCGAAGCGTACACCAACGGGGTTGACGGTGTCGCGGCTCAACAGCGTCACCGTAGATTACGCCGCAAGTGTTGTCCATTCTGGCAACTTCGCGCGGATAGATTGTCCGTATTGTCTAGGTACGGGGGGTATGCGAGGCCAACCCGGCGTCCGTAGAGTCGCGCCACAACATCGTCAACCAATTCTTATCGGCAGATGGTGGCGAAACCCTTAGACCTCGGGAGGGGATCATGCGCTTCGGCGGAAAAATGCACATCAAGTTCGGTGGCAAGATGCACATCCGCTTCGGCGGGAAGATGCACTGACCGCGAGCGCCCGATCGTCTGAGGTAATGCCATGAGCAAGAAGATCGAGAAGACGCTCGCCTCCCTGCTGCTCGCGCTCGTGACGAGCGGCGGCGGCAGCAAGATGCATTGAGCGCTTAGGCTCTCTACAATCGGTGCCGATAGACGGGACAGTGCACACCCGGAGAGGTACCGTGTCGATAGCCGAGCGTGACTACCGCGTACTCACGTCGGGCCTGGCGCTCTGCGCCGGGCTCGCTGCGGCGTACGCCGTCCTCTTCCCGGGGCCCATTCCGGTCTCGACGGCCGTCATCCGCGACGCCGTCGTGTTCGCGATCCTCGCCATCATCGCCGACGAGATGGCGGTGGAGATTTCCGATCGCGTGACCCTTGCGGCGTTCAATCTGCCCATCTTGCTGGCCATCATGTTCACCGGCAGGCTGCCGGCCATCGGCGTCGCCGTCGCCGTCG
The DNA here is from genome assembly GCA_035686425.1 of Thermoleophilia bacterium. Taxonomy (GTDB): domain Bacteria; phylum Actinomycetota; class Thermoleophilia; order UBA2241; family UBA2241; genus CAIXSE01. The sequence goes on along the minus strand of DASRZL010000061.1, from coordinate 318 downwards.
GATTGTGGGGCGCGTGGCGCGAGACTTCGCGCTCCGTCGTCGTCTACAACACGGCCAACTTCGTCGTTGCCGTCTTCCTCGCCTCGCTCGCTTTCGACGCGCTCCTCGAACCCTTCGGCGTTCAGCTCGACGACGTCACCGTCGGTCTCCTCGTCGCCGGTGCGGTCGCAGCCGTGGCCTTCGAGGGCACCAATCTGATCCTTCTGAGCGTCGGGATGCGCGTCAAGTATCGTCGCCACTTCGGCGCTTTCTGGCGTGGGGAGATGCCGCCGTTCCTGCGTTCGCTCGGCGTCCTCCTCCTGCTCGGCCTGGCCATCG
>DASRZL010000060.1:0-6726 GCA_035686425.1 Thermoleophilia bacterium | reverse complement strand
CCATCGTCGTTGGGCGAGGCCTGCTCGCAGACGTGGGCGCGGCGGTCCGCCGGGCGCGTGGCGACGGGCAGGTCGTGGTCTGCTGCGACGAGAACGTCGCCCCGCTCTACCTCGACACCGTGCGGGCCGGCCTCGGCTCGGGCGGTCTCAGCGTCTCCCAAGTGATCCTCCCGGCAGGTGAACGCGAGAAGAGCCTCGCCAGGGCCGAAGAGCTGTATGGCGTGCTCTACGACCGCGGCTTGCGTCGCAGCGACACGCTCGCGGCGCTGGGCGGCGGCGTCATCGGCGATCTCACCGGTTTCGTCGCCGCGACCTACCAGCGGGGCTTGGGCTTCGTCCAGATCCCGACCACTCTTCTCGCGCAGGTGGACGCGTCGGTCGGCGGCAAGGTGGCCGTCGATTTTCGCGCCGGCAAGAACTACGTGGGCACGTTCTACCAGCCCAGCCTGGTGGTGGCCGACCTGGATACGCTGGGCACGCTCCCGGCGCGTGAGTTGCGCTGCGGGGCGGCGGAGGTCGCCAAGCACGGGATGCTTGCCGGCGGAGACGTTCTGCTGCGCGCGCAGCGTCTGGCGCAGGCCCCGCCTACCCCCGGTGCCGTGACCCAGGAGCTCGTCGCCGGGTCGATCGCCTTCAAGGCCGAGGTCGTGGAGAGCGACGAGCGTGAGGCCGGGCGGCGCGCGATCCTCAACTTCGGGCACACCATCGGCCACGCCATCGAGGCGGGCACGCGCTTCCGGCGCTGGTCGCACGGCGAGGCCGTCGCCCTCGGCCTGCACGCCGCGTTGCGGCTGTCCGGCGTACTGTGCGGGCTGCCGGCGGCCGACGAGGAGGCGGGTCACGAGCTGCTGGATGGTCTGGGACTGCCCGGCCGGCTGACCGGCGTCGCGGCCCGGGATGTCTGTGCGCTCGTACCACGCGACAAGAAGGCCGGGCCGGACGGCGTCGGCTACGTGCTGCTGCGCCGCTTCGGTTCGCCGGTCATCGGCGTCCGCGTGCCGGCGGCGCTCGAACTGGAGGTCGTGGAGTGGCTGAGAAAGCGCTGAAGACCCTCTGGCTGTTGCATGGGGTGAACCTCGACATGCTGGGCCGGAGGGACCCGGCGATCTACGGCAGCATGACGCTCTTCGAGCTCGAGGCGTACGTCGCCAGGCACGGGGAGAAGCATGGCTTCACGGTCCGCAGCTTTCAGACCAACCACGAGGGCGAGTTCATCGAGAAGGTGCACCAGCTGGTGCTCGACGGGGCGGACGCAGCGATCCTCAACCCAGGGGCGTGGACCCACTACAGCTATGCGCTGCACGACGCCCTCGAGCTCGTCGCCGCACCGGTCGCGGAGGTGCACCTCTCCGACATCGAACGGCGCGAAGCGTGGCGGAGCACGTCCGTGATCGCCGATGTGGTCGACGTGCGCGTCGCGGGCAAGGGCGCGGCGGGGTACGTGGAGGCTATCGAGGCTCTGGAACGGCTCGTCACGAGCAGAGCCAAGGCATGAACGAGCGCCTGGACCGCTGCCGCGCCCTCCTGCAGGGGCTTCGTGTGGACGGGGTGCTCGTGACCGACCCCATCGACGTACGCTACCTCTCCGGGTTTCGCGGCGACGACGCGACGCTGGTGATCGGCGAAGATGTTGCCCTGCTCTGCACCGACTCTCGCTTCTGGGAGCAGGTCCACGAAGAAGTGCCCGCGTTCGAACTGAGCAAGGTGACGTCCTCGCCCCTGCTGGCGCACAGCGTGGCCGCCGCGGCCGGGGTCCTGGGGCCGGGCGCCGGCCTCGGGTACCAGGCCGCGCAGCTCAGTCATGACTCCTACCGCAAGCTGCGCCGGGCGCACCGCGGCGGGCTCCGCGACGTCCGCCAGAGCGTCACGCTGCTTCGCGGCGTCAAGGGCGAGGCCGAGATCGCCGTCATGCGCCGCGCCGGCGCGGTCACCGACGAGGCGCTCGGTACGGTCGTGGCGCGTGGCCTCGTCGGCCGCAGCGAGCGCGACGTGGCCTGGGACCTGCAGGCCGAGTACCACCGCCTGGGGGCGGAGGGCGAGGCGTTCGGCGCCATCGTCGCCACCGGCGACCACGGCGCCCAGGCGCACGCGCTGCCGGGTGAGCGCGTCATCCGCGCCGGTGAGCTCGTGGTGATCGACACCGGCGCGCGCGTCGACGGCTACTGCAGCGACATCACGCGCACGTATGCGGCCGGAGAGCCGGACGGGGAGCTGCGCCGCGTGTACGACGTCGTCCTCGCGGCGCAGCTCGCCGGCCTCGCGGCCGTGCGCGCCGGCGCCCACGGCCGCGACGACGTCGACGCGGCCGCCCGCGCCGTCATCGATGAGGCCGGGTTCGCCGAGCGCTTCGGGCACGGCACCGGTCACGGCGTCGGTCTCGAGGTGCACGAGGCGCCGGGGCTGGGCCGCACCCGCGGCGACCGATTGGAGGCCGGCATGGTGTGCACGGTCGAGCCGGGCATCTACATCGAGGGCGTCGTCGGCGTGCGGATCGAGGACACCGTCGTCGTGACGCCGGACGGCGCCGAGCGGCTGACGACGTCGCCCAAAGAACTGCAGGTCGTCGGCTGACTCGGCGGCTGAAGTGGCGCCGGGCCGGCGGCAGGCCGCGCGGTCGGCGTGTCGTCGTCTGCACACTCGGGCAGGCTTGCTGTATCATGGCCTACTACTTGCGCGAACCGTCCCCCGCGACCCCTGAGTAGGACCACATGGCAGACGTCGTCAACACCAATCAGTTCAAGACGGGCATGGCCATCGCGATCGACGGCCAGCCGTTCACGATCGTCGACTTCCAGCACGTGAAGCCCGGCAAGGGCGGCGCGTTCGTGCGTACCAAGGTGCGCAACATCGCCACCGGCGCGGTGCTCGACAAGACCTTCCGCGCCGGCGAGAAGTTCGACCGCATGCACACGCAGTCACGCAAGGTGGCGTACCTGTACTCGACCGAGGACGAGGTCGTCCTCATGGACAACGAGACCTACGAGCAGGTCTCGGTATCGCCGGCGATGGCCCAGGACGCCCTCAAGTGGGTCGTCGAGAACATGGAAGTCGAGCTGATGTACCTCAACGGCCAGCCGTTCGAGGTCGCCGCTCCCAACTTCGTCGAGCTCACCATCACGCAATCGGATCCGGGGGTGCAGGGCAACACGGCCCAGGGCGCCACCAAGCCCGCCACGCTGGAGTCGGGCGTCATCATCCAGGTGCCGCTCTTCATCGAGGAGGGCGAAAAGGTCAAGGTCGACACCCGCAGCGGGGAGTACCTCGGACGCGCCTGAGGGCCGGGGGACAGGAGAGCACATGCGAGCGCGCCAGGTAGGCATCACCGACACCACACTTCGCGACGGCCACCAGTCGCTCTGGGCCACGCGTATGCGCACCAACGAGATGATCCCGGTGCTGGAGCTGATGGACACCATCGGGTTCCACTCGCTCGAGTGCTGGGGTGGGGCGACCTTCGACGCCTCGCTGCGGTTCCTCGACGAGGATCCGTGGGAGCGTCTCCGCCTCATCAAGAAGCACGTCGTGCGCACGCCTCTGCAGATGCTGCTGCGCGGCCAGAACATCGTCGGCTATCGGCACTACGGCGACGACATCGTGCGCCGCTTCGTCTACAAGGCGGCGGAGAACGGCATGGACGTCTTCCGCGTCTTCGACGCCCTCAACGACATCCGCAACTTCGAGACCGCCGCCGCGGCCGTCAAGGAGACCGGCAAGCACTTCCAGGGCGCCGTCGTCTACACGATCTCGCCGGTGCATTCGCTCGACCACTACGTGGACGTCGCCCACAAGCTCGTCGACATGGGCGCCGACTCCATCTGCATCAAGGACATGGCGGCGCTGCTCTCGCCGTTCTACGCCGAGCAGCTCGTCGGCCGCCTCAAGGCCGAGCTCAAGGTGCCCATCCAGCTCCACTGCCACTACATCGGCGGTCTCGCCCCGATGACCTACCTCAAGGCCATCGAGGCCGGCGTGGACGTCATCGACACGGCCACGGTGCCGCTCGCCTTCGGCAATTCCCAGCCGGCCACGGAGATGGTCGTCTCGGCGCTCACGGGCACGCCCTACGACAGTGGGCTCGACCTCGAGAAGCTGTTCGAGATGGCCAAGTACTTCGAGAAGGTCCGCCAGGAGGGTGGCTGGGAGCGAGGCGTCACCTCACTCACGCACATGCAGGTGTACTCGCACCAGGTGCCCGGCGGCATGATCAGCAACCTCGAGAGCCAGCTCTCCGAGCAGAGCGCGCTCGACCGGCTGCCCGAGGTCCTGGAGGAGATCCCGATCGTGCGCGCGGAGGTCGGCTTTCCGCCGCTCGTGACGCCGATGAGCCAGATCGTGGGCACGCAGGCCGTGCTCAACGTCCTGTCCGGCCGCCGCTGGCACATCGTGCCCGACGAGATGAAGCAGTACCTGCGCGGCAAGTACGGCGCGGCACCCGGTCCCGTGTCTCAGGAGGTGCTGGCGCGCGTTCTCGAGGGCGAAGAGCCGATCGGCGTGCGTCCGGCCGACCTCGTCGACGAGACGCTCGAGCAGTACCGCGCCGAGATCGGCGACCTCGCGCGCTCTGAGGAGGACCTCCTGAGCTACGCGCTCTTCCCGCAGACGGCCCGCATCTACCTCGAGCGTCATCACCTCGGTCCGGAATCGGACGTCTTCGGCGTCCACGACCGCTACCTCAGTTCCCAGCCCGGCGCGGCGCAGCTCGAGCAGAGCGCCGATCGCGTCAAGGACATCCTCGGCATGATCGAGGAGAGCGAGGTGGACGAGGTCTTGATCGAGGAGGGCGACATCAAGATCACCGTGCGCAAGGCCGGGGTGGCTCCTGCAGCCGCGCCGGCGGCGCAGCCGCAGGCTGCGGCGGTCGCTCCTGCCGCCGCCGACGACTCGAACGGCTATCACCTCGTCAAGTCCAAGTGGGTTGCCACGTTCTACCGCTCGCCCTCGCCCCAGAGCCCCGCCTTCGTCGAAGTGGGCGACCCCGTCGAGGCCGGTCAGACGCTCTGCATCCTCGAGATGATGAAGATGATGAACGAGCTGACCGCCGACGTGAGCGGCGTGGTCCGGCAGATCCTCGTGGAGAACGGCGAGACCGTGCAGTACGGTCAGCCGCTCTTCGCCATCGAACCCGCCTGAGGCGGGGGAGCAGACGCCCCGCGTGGCCACGGCCGGCCCGAGTCGCAAGCAGGCGCGTCGTGACGCGGTCTTCCTGCTGTACCAGTCCGACGTGACCGACCAGACGATGGCCGAGCTGGTGGAGGGCCAGCGGCGGCGCGAGGGCTACGGGCCGGACGAGTTCACGATCGCTGCCGTGAGCGGTGTCCTCGCGGCGACGGACGAGCTGGATGCGGTCCTCGAGGCGCACTCCACCGGCTGGCCGCTCGACCGCGTGGCCCCGCTGGAGCGCAACATCCTGCGCCTGGCTCTGTGGGAGATCCAGACCGAGGCGACTCCGCCGGAGGTGGCCATCGACGAGGCCGTGCGCCTCACCAAGAGATACTCCACCGACGAGGCGGGCGCGTTCGTCAACGGTGTGCTCGGCGCCGTCGCGCGCGACCGGGAGGAAGGCGATGACTGACGCCCCGCGGTCCGAGGGCGTCGAGCTCACGCGCGCGCAGGCGCTCGCGCGGCTCAACGAGATCCTCGGCCAGCTCGAGGAACTGGAACCGCGGCTCGCCGCCTCGTCCTCCGCCGAGGTCGAGATGACGCTCCTGGAGCGGGCCACCGAGCAGGTGGAAGAGGCAGGGCGGCTGCTCGAACAGCTCGGCCGGGTCGCCGGTTGAGGTCGCGGCCGTGAGCCCTGGGCCGGCGGTCGCCGGGTACCCGGCCGATCTTCTCGACCTCGTCGAGGACTACCTCGCGGCGCTGGACTTCGGCGCCGACCGCCGCGCCGCGAGGCTGACAGAGGCGATGCGCTACTCGCTGCTGGCCGGCGGCAAGCGCATCCGTCCCGTGCTCACGCTGGCGACCGCCCGTGGCCGTGGCGCGGACCCCGCCGTCGTGCTGCCCACAGCGGCGGCCCTCGAGCTCATCCACACCTACTCGCTCATCCACGATGACCTTCCGGCGATCGACGACGACACGCTGCGCCGTGGCCGGCCCACCTGCCACGTCGCCTACGGCGAGGACGTGGCCATCCTGGCCGGCGACGGTCTCTTCGCCGAGGCGTTCAACCTCGTGCTCGCCCGGCAGCCCGGCGGGCCCGAGACTGTGCTCGCGGCGCTGGCGGAGATCGCCGCCGCGACGGGCGTACAGGGCATGGTCGGCGGCCAGTACATGGACGTGGCCGGGAAGGTCGCCGCCGACGAAGACCTGCGCACGCTGCACGTGCTCAAGACCGGCCGTCTCATCGAGGCGGCCGTCGTCTGCGGAGCGCTGCTCAGCGGCGCGGAGGACGTGGCGTCGTACCGCGCCTTCGCCGGCGAGCTGGGGCTGCTGTTCCAGATCGTGGACGACATCCTCGACGAGACGGGCGCCGTGGACGAGCTCGGCAAGAGCGTGGGCAAGGACCGCGCGATGGACAAGGTCACCTACGTCTCACGCTTCGGCATGACGCGTGCGGCGGCGCTCGCCGACGAGGCCGAGGAGCGCGCGCTGGAACTGCTCGGCGCGCTGCCGGGAGACGCCTCCGACCTCGCTTCGGTCACCGGTTTCATCCACGATCGTCGCCGCTGACGCCTCGGCGGTCCGGCCGAAAGGCCGGTGCTATACTCCGGTGACGATGCGGTATCT
>DASRZL010000059.1:0-2675 GCA_035686425.1 Thermoleophilia bacterium | reverse complement strand
ACGTGCGGCAGGATGCGTCGCAGTCCCGGCGGCAGCCAGAAGAGACCCCGCCCGAAGAGCACGAGGACGGCGGGGGCGAGCAGGAGCGTCATGCTGGCGGCGAGCAGCACGGCCACCGAGAGGCCGACGCCGAACTGCTTGATGACCGGGTCGCCGCTGATGATGAAGCTGCCGAACACGGCGATCATGATCAGGCCGGCCGCCGTGATCACGCGGGCGCTCCCGGCCACGCCCGCGCGCACCGCGTCGCGGGCCGCCTCCCCTGCGGCGTGATGCCGCTGCACCTGGCTGATGAGGAAGACCTCGTAGTCCATCGAGAGGCCGAACAACCCGGCGAACATCATCAGCGGCACGTAGCTCGCGATCGGCACCGTATCGTAGGGATTCGACAGACCGACGAGGCTGAGCCCCCAGCCCCACTGGAACACCGCCGTGAGCACGCCGAACGACGCCGCCACCGAGAGCAGGTTGGTGATCGCCGCCTGCAGCGGCACGAGCAGCGACCGGAAGGCGACCATGAGCAGCAGGAAGCTCAGGCCGATGACGGTGGCGATCACGAGCGGCAGCCGCGCGGTGATGAGCGTCGCAAGATCGACGTTGGCCGCCGTGCTGCCCCCGACGTGGGCGACGACACCCTTGCCGCTGGCGCCCGGGATCACCGGATCGCGAAGCTGTTCGACGAGCGCGGCCGTGCGCGGGTCCGCCGGACGAGTCGTCGCGATGACGTTGAAGATCACGGCGTCACCGCTCTTGTTGATCTGTGGCGGCGACACCAGCGCGACCCCAGCCGGCGTCGCCAGTGCGTCCTGGAGCTTGACGACCCGCGGGTCCGTGCCCCGGTCGTCGCCGCCCGCCTTGGTGAGCTCCTTGGTGAGCTCGTCCTGAAGATTCTCGGCCTCATCGGCCTGCGCCTGCAACTGCTCCTTCTGCTGCTGCAGCTCGTCGGCCTGCTGCTGCAGCGAGGCGGCCTGCGCCTTCAGCGCGGCGGCTTGCGCTGTGAGCTCGGCCGCCTGGGCGGCCAGGCGCGCCGCCTGGGCGGAGAGTGACCGTGCCTGAGCGGCGAGCGACTCGGCCTGGCGCACCAGCGGAGCGAGCTGCGCCTGCACCTTGGCCTGGTCGTCGCGCACGCGCCCGAGGCGCGCGCGGAGGCGCGCCGTCCTCGCGGGATCGCGGCTGCGCTCGATCGCCCGCTCGAGCCGCGCCTCCTCGAGGCGGAGCGCGGCGGACTTCCGGGCCAGCGGGCCGATCTGGCCCCGGAGGGCGTCGGTCTGGAGCTTCAGAGATGCGCGCTGGCCGGCCAGCGCCGCCCGCTGCTTCTGCAGGGCGGCCTTCTGGCGCTCGAGCTGGGCTTGCTGCTTCTCGAGCGCCGCTTGCTGCTGCTGCAGCTCGTCGGCTTGTTGCTGCAGCACCGTTTGCTGCTCGGTGATGCTCTTCTGGAGGCTCGTCGCCTCATCGTACTGCTTCGTGTACTCGGCGCTCGGCGTCGCCGCGGGCTTCACCGACGTGGCGATGAGCAGCGGTCCGTTGTAGCCCGGCCCGAAGCCGGAGGAGATGAGGTCGAACGCCTGGCGCTCGGTCGTCGACTTGGGGGTCACGCCGATGTCCTCCTGCCCCAGTTGCAGCGAGAACATGGGGATCGCCAGCGGGACGAGGATCGCGAGAGCGATGGCGATGGCCACGAACGGGTGCCGGGTGACCGTGGTCGCCCAGCGGCCCCACACGCCGGCCCCGGCGGGGTGCGGCTTGCCGCGCAGGAAGGCCGGCAGCCGCAGCGCGTTGATACGTGTGCCGATCAGTGCCATCACCGCTGGGAGCAGGGTGACAGCTGCCAGCACGGCCGTGAGCACCGCGAACGCAGCCGCGTAGCCGAGCGATGAGACCAGGGGGATACCGGCGACCGAGAGCGAGAGCAGGGCGATGATCACCGTCGAGGCGGCGAAGATGACGGCCCCGCCGGCGCCGGCCACCGTGCGCGCGATCGACTCGGGCACCGGCACGCCGGCCGCGAGGTGTTCGCGGTGCTGCGTGACCAGGAAGAGCGCGTAGTCGATCCCGACGCCCAGTCCGATCATGATCGCCAGCGTCGAGCCGACGGTGGGGATGCTGATGAGGTGGCCGGCGAGGCCGACGGCGCTGAGGCCGACGATGAGGCCGACGACGGCGCTGAGGATCGGCAGGCCCATGGCGACGAGCGTGCCGAAGGTCAGCGCCAGGATGACCATCGCGACCGCAAGGCCCACGACCTCGCTGACCTCCGTGGCCGGCTGCGAGAGCACGCTGCCGATGGGCCCTCCCGCCGCCACCTCCATGCCCGCGGCGCGAGCCGGGGCGGCGGCGTCGAGCACTCGCTGGGCCATCTGTTCGGTGAGGTCGCCGGAGCTCACGTCCATGAGCACGGGTATGAAGGCCGTGCGTACATCTTTGCTGAGATAGCCCTGCCCCTGCTGCGTCAGCGGATTCACGGCGCTGAACACATGCGGCTGCTTCTCGATGGCCTTGAACGCCGCGTCGATCGCCTGCTTGTTCGCGGCGTCGGTGAGCTTGCCGCTGCGCACGTGGAACACGATCGGGCTGGTGCCGTTCTGCTGGGGAGGGAAGCTCTCGGCGAGCAGGTCGACGGCCTCTTGGCTGTCCGTCCCCGGCAGCGACTGGTCGTTGTTCGTCTGGGCGCCCAG
>DASRZL010000058.1:0-13563 GCA_035686425.1 Thermoleophilia bacterium | reverse complement strand
TCGGCTCAGGTGGCCGCCAACGACTACGCGCAGATGGGCCGGGCCCTCGTCGCCGCCGAACGCGGCGACACCGACGCGGCTTCGGCCCTTCTCGACGACTTGTCCACGGCGGCCGCCTCTCCGACGATCAGACGCGCCGCCCAGACGAACCTTGACCGGCTGAGCTCCGTCGCCGACGGCGACAGCCTTTGGCTCAAGTGGCTTGTCTTGGCCGCCGGCGCCCTGCTCCTCTCCCTCCAGACCTACGTGCTGGTCGGCGCCCTCGCCGCGAGTCCGCGTCGCGACAACGGCCTCGTGTGGAAGGTCACAGCGGGGACAGTCGCGGGCCTGGCAGCGGCCGTCATCCTGGCACTCGCGTTCTTCGATCCGTATCGCAGCGTCGTGTGGGTGGCCTTGGCCCTGGTCGTTGACCTTGTCATCGTCCTGCTGGTAAGGCGCGGCACGAGCGGCTCGTCGACCGTTGGGCAGAGCGCCTAGCGAATCAGCAGGTCGATAGCGATCAGGACGACGAGCCACGATGCGCCCACGACCGCAGCGGCGATCACGGCCGGTCGCCTGCCCGGCTTCGCGGCACGAGTCGGAGCCGCGAACGGCTCGGGCGATTCCACTGAAGCAGCCGCGGCAGGGGTGACGGTCGCGGAGAGGGAAGTCCCCGACACAGGCGTCGGGCCGACGACCTTGGGCGGTCTACGAGTGGCGGGCGGCGGTGCGGGCGGAGCCTTCAGGGTGGCGGCAGGCCGCTCTACCACTTCGGGAGAGTGAACGGCCTCGGGAGACTTCTCCGTGGCGGCCGGTCGCGGCGGAGCGGCCGGCGAGAGTGGGGCGGCCGCTGCTGCGACGGCCTCAGGTACCTCCTCGCCGACGTCCGGCGGCGGGGCGGGCGTCCGCTCAGAGATCGGCTCCTCAGCCGACAGCGGCTCTCCGATCTCCGTCGCGACCTCGCGCCACTCGTCCTTGAACACGGGGTGTTCGCCGGCGACCGGTGGCTTGAGTAGGACCTCAATCGCATTCGATAGACGGGAGAGATGACTCTCGAGCGGAGGCGTCAGGGCATCAAGCCAATGCTGACCGGCGAGGTAGTACTCGAGCCAGTCGCACGGCATCACGTCCTCGACCCGCAGAGGCAGGACCGGCAACCCGCATGACACGGCCCGGTCGACCTCGCGCTCGACCTGGTGCGAGGCGTTCGACGCCGCCGAGAAGACCAACACGAATACCTTGGCCCCGTGGATCGCGTCGACGAGTGCCTGGGCGTAGCGCTGACCGGGAAGCACGTCGCGCGGAGCGATGTAGCAGCGGACATGGTCTGCCTCGAGCGCGGCACACACGGCGTCAGCCACGACCTTGTCCTCAAACGCGTAGCTGATGAACACGTCGTGTGCCACCGGACCTCCCATCGGGCCGCGGCCGCAACCCCCTGGTTCCCGCGAAAGTGGCCTCACTCTTTCTTATACACCCGCCGGTGACGCGAGGACCACTGTTGGCGCTGTTGGCACCCTTGGCGCGAGCAGGCATTGTCGCGGTCCCTCAGGACTCGCCGCGGCTCCACATCATCACCACGCCAACGACGACGACGATCAAGAGGACCACGCCCGCAATGCAGGGAAATGTGGCGCGCCCGGCAGGATTCGAACCTGCGACCTGAAGATTAGAAGTCTCCTGCTCTATCCAACTGAGCTACGGGCGCGCGGAGAGGCAAGTATACGGGGAGATGGAGCGGGAGACGGGTCTCGAACCCGCGACCCTCAGCTTGGAAGGCTGATGCTCTACCAACTGAGCTACTCCCGCCCGTGGGGTGATTGGTCGGGACGGCGAGATTTGAACTCGCGACCCCCTGCTCCCAAAGCAGGTGCGCTACCAGGCTGCGCCACGTCCCGGACGCGGCGCAAGTATAGCGCATGCCCCGCCTCGCGAGTTCGCCCGGCGCCGGAGCCTAGTCACCCAGATACGGGAGTGTGAGCCCTTGGCCAGGCTGCAGGACCGAACTCTCAAGGCCGTTGGCCTCGCGGATCGCGTACACGGCGGCGCGAAGGTCGACCCCACCGCCGTACTCCGCCGCGGCGATTGTCCAGAGGTCGTCGCCGCTCACCACCGTGTACGGGTGGCCGGTGTAGATGTCCGCGTCTGCGCCGGCGTGCGCCACGCGCACACCGGCCCACACGGCGACGAAGATGAGCAGAAGGAACACCACGAACCTGATCAGGCCGGCCAGACGGCGTCGGCGCCGGTGCCGCCGAGTGGACCGTCCAAGCGAGCGCGAGCCCGGCACGACGGCCCGCCGCGTCATCGGCGACTCCGCGACCGCGTGCAACTGCGTCCGGCGGGCGCTCACCGGGGGACCTCGCGGAGCTCGCGGGGAACGACGCCCGAGAGCTCGCTGCCGCAATGCGGACAGCCGATGGTCACCTTGCCGGTCCAAAGATCGGCCGCCAAGGTGCGGACGGAGTGGCCTCCGCACCACAGGCAGGGCTCATCACGGCCGGCGAGGGCAGCGGCGAGGGACTCGTCGACGGCGTCGGCGAGGCTGGGCTGGGCGACTGTGGCGAGAGGCATGGTACTCATAGCTGACGAAGGACCCCCACGACTCGGCCGACGAGCTGGACCTCGTCGGCGTGGACGATGATCGGCTCGTAGTTCTCGTTGTCTGACTCGAGGCGGACGGTGGAGCCGTCCCGGTAGATGCGCTTGGTGGTCGCCTCGTCCTCGGCGACGCGGACGACGACGATCTCTCCGTCGGCGACCTGCGCCTGGGGATGGACGACGATGAGGTCGGCGTCGAAGATGCCGGCGCCGATCATGGAGTCGCCCCGGACACGGAGCACGAAGTCCCCGTCGTCGCGGCGCAGGAACCCCGGCACGTCGACCAGGTCCTCGATGTTCTCCTCGGCGACGATCGGCGCGCCGGCGGCCACGCGGCCGACAAGCGGCAGAGGACGCGGCGGGCGCAGGTCGCGGACCACGTCCAGAGCACGTGGCTTCGTGGGGTCTCGCTTGATGAGGCCGAGGCGCTCGAGGTTCGCGAGATGCGCGTGGACGGTCGACGGCGAGGACAGCTCAAGGCCCGCGCAGATCTCGCGCACCGTCGGCGGATAGCCGTTGACGCGGACGCTCTCGCGGATGAACTCCAGTACCTGTTCCTGTCGCGGTGTGAGACCTTCCACCGTTCCTCCTCCTGTGGCGAACACGTGTTCGTGTTGAGCCTAGAGCGAACCCGTGTTCGTGTCAAGGAGGATGATAGGAAGACCGTCGGACGGAAGAACGTGCACCGGCCACCGAGGGCGTGGTCCACGCCGGAGGCAGCCGGCCGATGAACGCGCCAGGGGCGCCGTCACCGGTGAGTGACGGCGCCCCTGGGCGTCTCGCGAGCCGCGCCCGAGCGGGCGCGGCGTGGTGTCTGTCGCTCCTACTTCTTGTACGGCCCGATCGGCAGCACGACGCGGCCGTAGAGCTCGTTCCACACCTGGGCGATGGAGCCGTACACGGCGCTGAGCCCCACGAAGATGCCCTCCCAGCCGGCGATCTTGGTGATCGTGGCGTTGCCGGTCCAGTCACCGACGGCGAGCAGGATGAAGAGGATGGTCAAGCTGAGGAACACGACCTGCAGCGAGCGGTTGATGCGCAGCGTGCCGATGAACATGAGGCCGGTGAAGATGCCCCACGCCATCAGGTACCAGCCCATGGCGACGTCGTCGGGACCGTCGACGCCCATCCACTTGGGGAAGACGATGAGGCCGACCAGCGTGAGCCAGAAGAGGCCGTACGACAGGAAGGCGGTCATGCCGAAGGTGCTGTTCTTCTTCCATTCCATGGCGCCGGCGATGACCTGGGCGAGACCGCCGTAGAAGATCCCCATGGCGAGGATCATGGCGTTCATCTCGTAGAAGCCGGCGTTGTGGATGTTGAGCAGGATGGTCGTCATGCCGAAGGCCATGAGACCAAGGGGACCGGGGTTCGCCGTGGCGTCGCGCAAGGTGGCCGTGATCGTGCCGCGCTCGCCCATCGGACCCGTCAGGCTGGCCAGTGGCATCTTGACGTCAACACTCATCTATCGAAGCCTCCACTCTCGGTAGACAGATCATGAAACCTGAAGGTCGGTCCGCGCCGCCCCCGGCTGGCACCATCGACACGGCAAACCCGCGGAGTTCTATCACGAAGCGCACGGCAAACCAAGTGGCGTGCATCTGCCGAGATGGCCCTGCGCGAGGTGCACGGCGCGCCGTTTGTACAGCGGACGCGCGTCGTCTCCGCCGTGGAGGGCCTCGGGGCCCGCGCCGACGCGGGAGTGAAAAGCGCGACATGCGGACCGGAGGAGAGGGCGGGTCAGGACTCCCCCGGGCGCCGCGGGCACGCGCGACGTCCTGCCACCCGCGGATTCACTATACTGTCGGCGGACCGGCCAGAGAGTCAAAGAGATCCCGACGCAGATGATAGCGAGCCCACGCCCCATACAGGACCCCGCCCGCCGGCACGGCGTCGCCCTTGCCGTGGCGCTCATCCTCCTCGTCTCCACAGCACTGCGGCTCTGGCAGCTCGGTACTCCCGCCGAGATGATGTTCGACGAGATCTACTACGCCAAGGACGGCAAGGCGATCGTCGACGGCCGGGTCGGCCCCAAGGCGCCGTTGCGCTGGGCGGGCGGCGACGAAGTCTCGTGGCCGCATCCGGAGATGGGCAAGTTCGCGATCGCCGCCGGCATCGTGCTGTTCGGCGACCGCGCGTTCGGCTGGCGCTTCCCGGCTGTGGTGGCCGGCGTGGCGCTGCTCGCCTGCGTGTACCCGCTGGGACGCAGGCTCGGCCTCTCCCCGCCGTGGGCGCTGCTCGCACTGCTCTTCGCGGCTGCGGACCCGCTCGGCATCGCCCAATCGCGCATCGCCACCCTCGACATCTTCATCGCGGCCTGGACGGCCGTGTGCGTCCTGTTCGCGCTCCGCTACGTCCAGGACGGGTGGCACGCGCGCTGGCTCCTCGTCTGCGGCGCCGCGGGCGGCATGGCGCTCGCCACCAAGTGGTCCGGCGCGCTCGCCGTCATCGCCGCGACACTCATCATCCTCGTCTCCTGGATCCTGCAGCGGCGCGCGGCACGTCGCGCGGAGTCAGAGGGAGCGGTCGCGGCTCCGGAGGAGCGCCCAAAGAGCCTCGCAGCGCTGACGGCCTCCAGCGGAGAATCGGTCGCTGCGATCCCGCCCGAAGGCTCCGTGGCGCTCCGCGTGCTCACGGTGATCGCAGCGCTCGTCGCCGTCCCGCTGGGCATCTACCTGCTGAGCTACGCGCAGTACTTCGCCACAGGCCACACGATCGCCGACTTCCGGGAACTGCACCGGCAGATGCTGACCTTCAATCTCAATCTCGACGCCACGCACACCTACGCGTCGGCGGCCTACACGTGGATGATCGACTACCGGCCCGTCTGGTACTTCTTTGAGGGCAAGAAGACCTACTATGGCGTCGTCGCCATCGGCAACCCGTTTCTCTGGTGGCTCGCGACCCTCTCGCTGCTCGCCGCCGTGGCTCTCGCACTGCTGCGGCGCTCCTATGCACTCCTGCCTGCGGCGGCCCTCGTTCTGGTCCTGTACGTGCCGTGGTTTGCCACCACGAGGACGTCCTTCCTCTACTACATGACGCCGGTGGCGCCGTTCATGGCGATCCTCGTCGCCGGCGCGCTGTGCCTCTTCGCAGGCGGCGTGATACCGCACCGTGGATGGCTGGCCGTGGCCGGGGTGGCTCTCGCGACGGCCTTCCTGTGGCGCCCGGTCGGCATCGCCGCCGGCTGGCTCTTCTGGGCGCTTCCGCGGCGCGCCGGTGACTCCCTGGGATGGGTCGCCGTGGCCGTCGGCATCTTCCTCGCGCTGGCCGTCCTCAGCGTGCTTCTCTCCCCGCGGCTCAAGCCGTACAGGCCGTGGATGGCGATGGTGGTGGCCGGCGTCGTGATCGGCATCGTCGTCGCCTTCATCCCCATCGTGCTGGGGTTGCCGATCTCACCTGAGTACTTCTCGCACATCACCTGGTTCCCCAGCTGGATCTGACGGGCCGGACGGCCGTGCAAGCCGGACAGTCGGTCTCGGGGGAACACGGCGCAGGACCGCCTGCCCCCTCTCTCCTCCCCGTCTACCTTGCGCACGCCACGACGCACCTGTACATCGGCCTCTTCCCCGCGGTCCTGTTCATGCTGCGCGAGACGTACTCGGCGAGCTACGGGATGCTCGGCGCCGTGTTCACGGTCGCGATGCTCGCCTACGGGCTCCTCTCCGTACCCACGGGCTTCCTCGTCAACCGCGTCTCGCCGCTGCTCATCGTGCGCCTTGTCCTCGTCGCGGGCGCGGGCGCATCTCTGGCCATCGCCCTGGCCCCCAACGGGGCGGCCTTCGCCGTCGCCCTGGTTGCGCTCGGGATCGCCTGCGGGCCGTACCACACGGCCGGACTCACCCTCGTCTCGCGAGTGAGCGGCAACGACGCGCGGCGTCTCGGCCATCACGGCATGGTCGGCAACCTGGGCCTGGCGCTGGCCCCCACGTTCGGCGCCCTGCTTGCCTGGAGCGTCTCGTGGCGACTCCCGTTCGGGGCGGCCGCACTGATCGGTCTCGTGGTGGCGGGGCTGACGCTCAGGATGGGACGCCTCGTCGACCCGGGTCTCGCGCCGTCGTCGCGCGGCGCGTCGACGGATGGCACGGCAGCGCAGGCCACGGCGGCGCAAGTGGAGCTGCGTGAAGGCGCCCTGGGCTGGGACGTCGACGACGCGACGTCACGCACCTCCGGCGCAGCTCGCCCGGACGAGGCGCCGGCGCGATCGTCGTCTACGAACCTCACCGCGCTCGTCCTCGTGTTCGCGATCACCTGCGCGCTGGGGTTCATCTACCGGGGGTTCGCGACGTACCTGCCGGCGCTGGCCGCATCACGCGCCGACGTCTTGCCCACTACCGCGCTGCTCCGCGGCGGCATTCTCGCCTCGATCGTCTATCTCGCCGGCTTCTTCGGTCAGTGGTGGGGCGGCCACCTGGGCGGTCGCCGCCACGCGGAGACGCTCTATGCGCTGCTGCTCAGCGTCACCGCCCTGCTGCTCGCCACCACGTTCTTCGCCGTGGAGTGGTGGCTGCTGGCGTGCCTCGCTGTGACGAGCTTCATCCACTTCACCACCCAGCCGATGGACAACACGTTCACCGGACGCTACACCTCCCTCGGGCACCGCGGTCTCGGCTACGGCACCAGCTTCGCGCTCTCATTCGGCGTGGGCTCCTTCGCAGCATGGGCCGGCGGCCTGGTCGCCGACGCCTCCGGCGACCGCCTTCAGTACGTCTGGCTCATGCTGGCCGCCGTGGCAGGCATCGCCGCGATCTGCGGCGGCGCGCTCGCTGTTCTGGCTCGCAGACTCGAGAGACACCCCGGCACGGACGCGCAGGAGGCCGGGCGCGGACGGTAGTCCGCGCCCGGCCTCCTGTCACTCGGTGCCGTCTGCCGTCTGCAGATCGCGGGCTAGGCGATCACCGCCGCCATGATCGCCTTCTGCGCGTGCAGGCGGTTCTCCGCCTGGTCGAAGACGACCGAGTGCGGTGAGTAGAGCACCTCTTCGGTGATCTCCTCGCCCCAGTGCGCCGGCAGGCAGTGCATGACCTTGACCTGCGGGCCGGCCAGCCTCACGAGATCCATGTTGACCTGGTAGTTGGCCAGCGCCGCGAGGCGCACGTCGTGCTCGGCCTCCTGGCCCATGCTGGTGAAGGTGTCGGTGTAGATCACGTCGGCGCCGGCAACGGCCGCGGCGACGTCGTCGGTGAGCTCGATGACGGCGCCGGTCTCCTTGGCGTCCTCGCGGGCCCGGGCGATGATCTCCATGTCGGGGCGGTAGCCCTCAGGCGTGCAGGCGACCACGTGCATGCCGGTCTTGGCGCCGACCTCGGCGAGCGAGTGAGTGACGTTGTTGCCGTCGCCGATGTAGACCACCCGCACGCCCTCGAGGCGGCCGCAGTTCTCGCGGATGGTGAGCGCGTCGGCCATGCCCTGGCAGGGGTGGTGTGCGTCGGTGAGGCCGTTGATCACCGGGATCTGGCCGTACTTCGCGAGGTCCTCGACGTCGGCCTGGGCGAAGGTACGGATCATGATGCAATCGACGTAGCGGCTCATCACGCCCGCGGTGTCCTTGATCGTCTCGCCGACGCGCAGCTGGATGTCGTTCGCGTTGAGGAAGATCGGCTGGGCGCCGAGCTGCTCGATGCCGACCTCGAAGCTCATACGCGTGCGCGTAGAGGTCTTCATGAAGATCATGGCGACGGCGCGGCCGGAGAGGAACTGATGCGGCGCGCGGCGTTGCTGGGCGTCCTTGAGCGCACCCGCCAGGTCGAGCAGGGTGACGACCTCCGACGGCGTGAAATCGTGGATCGTGAGGAAGCTGCGACCGGTCAGGTCGAGCTCGGAGAGGTGGCGCTTGGCCTTCTCGGGCATGGAACCCCCTTCACTGGGAAGGAACATGAGGATGGAACGGAGGCGGCCCGCCGCCAGGCAAGCCGCCTCCGTCGGTCACTCGATGCTATCAGATGAAGCCGCGCTCGCTGAGCACGTCGGCGAGCGTCGGGCTGCCGATCTCCTGCAGGTCGTAGCCGATCTGCACGGCCGGCAGCTTGATGTCGATGATGCGGCGCAGGTCCATCGGCGTACCGATGACGACCAGCTCGGCTCCGGACGTGTTGATGGTCGTCTCGAGGTCCCTGAGCTGCTCGTCCGAGTAGCCCATCGCCGGCAGCAGCACGCCGACGTTCGGGTACTTCTCGAAGGTCGCCTTGATCTCGCCGGTCGCGAACGGCCGCGGGTCGATGAACTCAGACGCGCCGAACTGCCTGGCGGCCACGGTGCCGGCGCCGTACTTCATCTCACCGTGAGTCAGGGTCGGGCCGTCCTCCACCACGAGGACCTTCTTGCCCTTGACCAGCTCGGGCTTGTCGACGGTGACCGGCGAGGCGCCCATGATGATCGTGGCGTCGGGATTCACCGAGCGGACTGCCTCGAGCTCGGCCTCGATGCCGGCGCGGTCGGCGGTGTCGACCTTGTTCAGCACCACGGCGTCGGCGAGCCGCAGGTTGACCTCGCCGGGGTAGTACACGAGCCCGTCGCCGGGACGGTGCGGGTCGGCGACGGTGATGTAGAGGTCGGTCTGGTAGAAGCTGAAGTCGTTGTTGCCGCCGTCCCAGAGGATGACGTCGGCCTCCTTCTCGGCCTCGCGCACGATCGCCTCGTAGTCGACGCCGGCGTAGATCACGTTGCCGGCCCTGACGTGCGGCTCGTACTCCTCCATCTCCTCGATGGTGCACTCGTACTTCTTGAGGTCGTCGAGCGTCGCGTAGCGCTGCACGCGCTGGGCGACGAGGTCGCCGTACGGCATGGGGTGACGGATGCTGACGACCTTCTTGCCGGCCTCGCGCAGCATGGTCTGGATCTTGCGCGTGGTCTGGCTCTTGCCGGCGCCGGTGCGCACGGCGCAGACGGCGATCACCGGCTTCGTGCTCTTGACCATGACCTTGTCCGGACCGAGCAGGCGGAAGTCGGCGCCCAGGGCGTTGACGATCGCCGAGCGGTGCATGACGTACTCGTAGGGCACGTCGGAGTAGGCGAACACGACCTGCTCGACGCCGTACTGCTTGACGAGCTCGGGCATCTCGGACTCGTCGTGGATCGGGATGCCGTTGGGGTAGTACGGGCCCGCCAGCTCGGCCGGGTACTTGCGGTCGTCGATGTACGGGATCTGCGTGGCGGTGAAGGCCACGATCTCGTACTGCTCGCGCCCGCGGAAATAGGTGTTGAAGTTGTGGAAGTCGCGCCCAGCGGCTCCCATGATCAGGACTTTGGTCCTCTCTGCCATGCTCACTCCTGTGGTTGCAGGTCCCTCCGCGCCACGATCCTTTTCGTCAGGCCGGCGGAGTGAACACTTTGTGGACGTAGGGTGACGTGAACAGCTGCAGGGTCGCAGCGTAGTTGGGGACGAAGGAGATGGCGTCGCCGAGCGCCGGTGGGCGCTCGAGGTCGTGGACGTCCAGGATCAGGTGGTCGCTGGAAGCTCCGAGCACCTCGACGCGCGCGTCGACCGGCACAAGCCCTTCGGGCGGCGCGTCCTGGCGCCCCAGGGCACAGATCGCGCGCCGCCGCTCGCCGCGGTCGACGAAGGTCGGGAAGTTGCCGAAGGCGTCCTGTGCGCTGGTGCCCTGTGGCAGCGACGGCTTGACGAGGCACTCGATGACCGGCGCCGCGATGGTGAAGGCGTCGAGATGGAGGCCCAGCGTGGGCTCGCGCGTGAGCGTGTCGACGCCGAGAAGGATGGTCTCGCCGATGCGCAGCGTCGTGACGGCGGCCGGCATGCGGCCGGAGGTGACCATGCCTATGGAGCCGGAGTTGCCACCCGAGACGAGGAGCGGGCGGCCGATCTGGTTCTCGCTCCGCTCGGCGAGCTCGGCCAAGCGGCCGAGGTTCTGCTCGTCGGGCACGATGGCGCCGTAGCAGGTCAGGTTCACGCCGATGCCGGCGATGTCGATGTGGTCCATGGAGTTGACGCGCTCGAGGAAGGCGGGCAGTACCTCCGGCATCATGCCCTCGCGCAAGTCACCGAGGTCGACCATCGCGACGATCGCATGACGCCGCCCCGCCGCGGCAGCGGCGTTGTCCAGGGCCACGACCGTCTCCAGCTCACTCTCGAGCGAGACGTCGGTGAGCTGGACGGTCTCGCCGGCCAGCTCCGGAGGCGGCGCGCGCAGCAGCCAGATGGGCGCAGTCACGCCGGCGTCGCGGAGACGCTGGGCGTTCTCCAGACGCGACTCTCCCAGCGCGCGGGCTCCGCCGGCCAGCAGCGCCCGACCGACCTGCGGAGAACCGCACGTGACCTTGGTCACGGCGACGATCGAGATGCCGGGCAGGCGCTCGGCCACCGAGCGCGCGTTGCCGCGCACCTTGCCCAGATCGACGGTCAGCTTTGGTCTCGCGAGCATCATGCTCCTCTGCATAAGACGTATACATCATGCTATTGGCGTCGCACCGCCAATGCAAGTGTCTGCGGCGGAGGCGGGACTCGCAGGCACCGTCCCGCCAGACTGTGCTATTCTTTTCACAAGATACGGTCGTTTCGCTCTTCCCACACAGTCGATCCTCGGTGACGGCGCTTGCTGTGCTCGCACCCGGCTCGACGCCGGGACGCCCCGAAACGCCTCCGGCGCCCTCTCACGGATGGAGCACGATGAAGAAAGCGGTCGTGAACTACTGGGTCGACATGATCACCGGCGTCGCGTTCCTCTTCTGCGCCGTCACCGGGATCGTGCGGCTGTTCCCTGAAGTCACGACGATCAGCGCGTCCGGCGCCCCCGCGATCCTCGGCGTCAGCACGGCACTCTGGACCACGATCCACGACTGGAGCGGCGTGATCATGGCCGCGGGCGTCGGGCTGCACACGGTGCTGCATCTGCGCTGGCTCGCGTTCATGACGCGCAAGCTCGCCGGTGCTGGTCGGACGGAGCGTGCTGCTCGCGAGCGCCACGAGAGAGCGGGTGCGGCGGTGGGCGCTACCCTTGCTGCGAACGCAGTCCGCCCGACGACGCCGCAGGTGATCGCAGCCGAGTCGCTCGAGCGTCTCCAGGACATGGGCGGCGGTCCTGACGACCGCCGCCTCGACTCGCGACGCATGGACCGCAGAGCCTTCCTGGCCGGTGCCGTCACCGTCGGCGGAGCCGCATTGCTGGTGGGCCTGGGTATCGCAGGCAGCGAGACGGTGAACGCAGTGTCGTCCGACGGGGCCGACGCCGGCAGCGGCTGGGGCGCCGACCAGGGCGGCTCGCCCGCCTCCGGATCGTCAGAGCCAGACTCGTCCGGAGGCTCGACTTCCTACGCGCGCGTGGCCGTCGACTCGAGGAGCTGCGTCGGCTGCGGCGCCTGTCTGCAGGTGTGTCCGGAGGGAGTGTTCTCCTGGGACGGCTCGAAGGCGACGGTCCAGGCCGCCGACGCCTGCAGCCTCTGCGGCCGCTGCCTGCAGGTGTGCCGACCGCAATCGATCACCCTGAACGGCTGACGCTCCGGCAGCCCCCGCCCGAAGTCGCGGGAGCGGGCAGACTCGTCAGACGCCGGCGCTGCGGCGCATGAGCGCGATGACCGCGTCCGACGCGAAGTGCGCGAAGAGGGCGCCGCAGCAGGCGAAGACGTAGTCGCGATCGAGAGCGACGCGAGCGTCCGGCGGCGGCAGCAGCCGTTCCCCGCCGCCGTTCTTCGCGCGCACATCCCCGAGCACGGCCTCGCCGCCGGGCAGACGCGTGAGGGCGCCGCCGGTGCCGACGACGAGCCGGCAGGCGGTGAGGTCGCGCCCGCGCGCGACCGTCTGCCTTCCGGTCGGCGTGTAGAGGTGCGCCAGCCGACCGGCGTGTCGCTGCACGCCGGTCACGGCGGCGAAGTGCGTCAGCGTCAGCGCCGCCGCGATCTCCTCCCGGGTCGCGGGCAGCGGCGGCGGCAGGCGCACCGGGCGCTCCTGCTCGGCCAGCATCTCGACCACGTGCTTCGCGCTCACGTAGGTGCCCAGGTCGCCCTCGACGGTGCGCTTGCTGTGCGGCTGCGGCTCGATCATCAGTGCCGCGATCTCCGGACTGCCGTCGGTGATGGAGTGCACGTCGGTGGTGGCGCCGCCGACGTCGACGACGACCAGGTCGCCCACGTCCTCGGCGAGCCGCTCGGCGGCGATCAGCACGGCCCCCGGCGTGGGCAGGATCCTGCCGCTCACGACCTCGCCGATACGTTCCATGCCGGGCGCGTGCGTGATGTGTTCCTCGAAGGCGTCGTGGATGACGGCCCGCGCCGGCACGATGTCGAGCTCGTCGACCGCCGGATACACGTTGTTGGTGAGCTTGACCCTGAAGCCGGCCCGCTCCAGCAGCTCCCGAGCATCGCTGCAGACGACCGAGTTGCCGGCGTACACCACGATGGGCCGGGCCTGGAGCCCTGCGAGGCGCTCGGCATTGAAGAGCACGGTGTCGCAGTCGCCGCCCTCCACCCCACCGGCCAGCAGGATGAGATTGGGCTCCACGGCCTCGATCTCGTGCAGGTCGTGGTCGCGCAGGCGGCCGGCGGTCTGGCACTTGACGACCGCGCCGGCGCCGAGCGCCGCCTCGCGCGCCGCCATGGCGGTCATGCGCTGCGTGAGACCGTGGACGGTCACACGCAGGCCGCCGGCAGCCGAACTGGTCGCCAGCGTCAGCTCGGGCACGAGCGGCCCAGTGGCCCCCTCCAGCTCCGCTCGGGCGGCGCCGACACCGATGGTCACGTCACCGTCGGCGACAGAGGTGGCGGCGACGCCCTGCCCGACGAGGTAGGGCGTCGCCGCCGGGTAGTCGCGCAGCCCGTCGAACGCCGAGACGACCGTGGTCGTCGAGCCGATCTCGGCGACGAGCGCATCCACGGGGCGGGCGACGGCCGTCATCGACTCTCCCCCGCCCCGCCGTTGTCGAGCGAGCCCGTCACGTCACATCCCGCGCTCGCGCATGGTCCTCACAACGAACGACGCGACGCCGATGCCCTTGGCGCCGCGACCGAAGCCGGCGTCCATGCCCCAGCCGCGGG
>DASRZL010000057.1:0-6842 GCA_035686425.1 Thermoleophilia bacterium | reverse complement strand
GGCGAGCCGCCATCTCGGCGAGAGTGGCGTCGCTGAACACGACGTAGGCCGGCACGTTCTGCGCGTCGGCGAGGCGCTTGCGCAGGGCCCGCAGCTCCTCGTAGAGCGCCTCGTCGACCGGCAAGCCGGCGAGCTCGGCGGCCCGGCCGGAGCGCGCCGCGCGCAGGCGCTGCTTCTTGGTCGGCACCCGGACGCGCGGCGTGGCCATGATCACCGTCTCCTCGCCGTGCAGGAGCGGGCGCGACGCCTCCGTGAGCCGGAGCGCCGAGTACCGGGCGATGTCTTGTGCCAGGTAGCCGCGGTGGATGAGCTGGCGGATGAGGCTCTGCCAATGATCGCGGCTGAACTCCGCGCCGATGCCGTACGTGCTGAGGGAGTCGTGGCCGCGGGCGAGGATCTTCTCGTTCTCGGAGCCGCGCAGGACATCGATGACGTAGCCGACGCCGTACCCGAACCCACCATGCTCCCACAGCCGGTACACGCAGCTGAGCGCCATCTGCGCCTGCTCGGTGGCGTCGAAGGTCTCCGGAGGTTCGAGGCAGATGTCGCAGTTGCCGCACGGCGCCGCGTACGGCTCGCCGAAGTAGCCGAGCAGCGCCTCGCGGCGGCAGCTGAGGCCGTCGGCGTAACCGAC
The DNA here is from genome assembly GCA_035686425.1 of Thermoleophilia bacterium. GTDB lineage: Bacteria > Actinomycetota > Thermoleophilia > UBA2241 > UBA2241 > CAIXSE01. The sequence goes on along the minus strand of DASRZL010000057.1, from coordinate 6,208 downwards.
CATGGACGCCAGCTTGTGCAGCTCGATGCGCACGCGCTCCGGGTCGCGCTCGTACTCATCGCCGCCGTTCGCCGCGCGGCCGCCGCCCTCGACGAGGCTGCGCACGACGGCGGCGTCGCCGAGGCCGAAGAGCAGCAGGGCCTCGGCCGGCAGGCCGTCGCGCCCGCTGCGCCCGGTCTCCTGGTAGTAGCTTTCGACGGTCTTGGGCAGGTCGTAGTGCACGACGAAGCGCACGTCGCTCTTGTCGATGCCCATGCCGAAGGCGACCGTGGCGACGACCACCGTGACCTCGTCCCGAGCGAAGGCGTCCTGGACGCGCCGCCGCTCGTCCCGCGGCAGACCGGCGTGGTAGGCGGCGGCGTCCACGCCGTGCGCGCGCAGCTTGCCGGCGACCTCCTCGGTGCGCTTGCGCGAGAGACAGTACACGATGCCGGACTCGCCGGGGTGGCCGGCGAGGAACTGGGTGAGCTGGTGCAGCGGCTCGCGCTTGTCGACGACGGTGTAGCGGATGTTGGGCCGGTCGAAGCCGGTGACGTAGACGGCGGCGTCGCTCAGCCCGAGCCGCGCACGCACGTCGTCGCGCGTCTCGGGGTCGGCGGTCGCCGTGCAGGCCATGATCGGCACGCCGGGGAAGAGGCCGCGCAGCTGCCCCAGCTGCACGTACTCGGGGCGGAAGTCGTGGCCCCATTGGCTGACGCAGTGCGCCTCGTCGATGGCGAACAGGGCGACGCCCGGTTCGAGCCCGCGGACTCGCTCGAGAAAGCCCTCGGTCATGAGCGTCTCGGGCGCGACGTACAGCAGGTCGAGGTCGCCGGCGTGCAGGGCGCGCAGCACGCTGCGCGCCTCGTCCGGCTCGAGCGACGAGTTGTAGGCGGCGGCGCCGACGCCGGCCGCGCGCAGCGCGTCGACCTGGTCCTTCATCAGCGAGATGAGCGGCGAGACGACGATGCCCGTGCCCGCGCGGACCATGGCCGGGAGTTGGTAGCAGAGCGATTTGCCGCCGCCCGTGGGCATGAGCACGAAGGTGTCGCCGCCGGCGACCAGATGATCGACGATCTCTTCCTGGTGAGGGCGGTACGCGGCGAAGCCGAAGACGTCGCGCAGGAGGGCGCGAGCTGACCGCGGCGAGGCCGCGGGACCGGTGGGGGTGGGAGCCGGGGTCACGACGGCGAGTCTAGCAAGGTTGACGGACGGGAGACGGCGGCGGACGGCTCGGCCGGCGCCGCCCGGGTAGGATGGAGCGCAGGGAGGTCTTCCATGAAGTACAGCTCAGCCACGCTCGGCCGGGTGCTCGTCGTCCGCCTGGAGGACGGGGACATCGTGCACGAGTGCATCGAGGAGGCGGCGCGAGCAGAAGGCATCGCGCGCGCCGCCGTCATCCTGGTCGGCGGCGCCGGCGGAGGCAGTCGCATCGTCGTCGGGCCCGAGGACGGCGAAGCGAGCCCGGTCGTGCCGATGGAGCGCGTGCTCCACGACGTGCACGAGATGGCCGGCGCCGGAACGATCTTCCCGGATGAGAGCGGCCGGCCGGTGCTGCACCTGCACGCGGCCTTCGGCCGCGACGACCAGGTGACCGCCGGCTGCATCCGCACCGGTGTCAGGACCTGGGTCGTCGCAGAAGCGGTCGTGATCGAGCTCACGGGCAGCGAGGCGGCGCGGCGTGTCGACCAGGCCACCGGGTTCGAGCTGCTCGACGCCTGAGCGCGACGGACCTGCGCAGCGCGAGCGCCACGTCGGGAGACGAAGAAGCCGGGGCGGGGCGCTGAGACCCCACCCCGGCGTTCTGCCCCGGAGTCGGTGTCCGGCGCCGGCACGACCCGCGGTCGCGGGGGCCAGGTCCGTCGTCGCGTCCGGGCAACTTCCGATCGGCAGCAGTGCTGCCGATTCGCGGCATTGTACACGTTTTGTGGACTGAGGCAATCGCTTTTCTCGGCGTCGGGACGACGTGTCGCGATCCGTTGGTCACGGGGAGCCCGCCCGCCGTGTATCCTATCGGCATGAACGGGCGCTGGAGATGTGGCCGGTGACCGGCCGTGCGGTGCGGCGCGCGGCGATCGCCGCCGCCCTTTGCGGTCTGGTCGCCTGCACCGCGACCTTCGTCGCCACGGCCTCCGCGGCGCCGCCGTGGGACGGGCGCACGTTCCCGGCCAAGTACGACCTGCGCGCCAAGCACCGCGTCTCCCGGGTCGGCAAGCAGCAGAACCACAGCACCTGCTGGATCTTCGCGGCGGTGGGCTCGCTCGAGTCGTGTCTTCTCCCCGGGACGCGCGTGGACCTCTCCGAGAACCACATGGCGAACTTCCAGGCCTCGCGCCTGCGCTTCGAGGGGCGCGCTCCCAGCAACATATCGACGGCCTACGTCGCGCGCTGGGAGGGACCGGTCCTGGAGCGCGACGATCGCTACCCGCGTCCGGGGGACTCGCCCGAGGGCCTGCGCGCCGTCCGCCACGTGCAGGAAGTCCTCTTTCTGCCGCCGCGACGCGGTTCTGGGGACACCGCCGCCATCAAGTGGGCCATGACGCGCTACGGCGCCGTGGATGCGGCCATGGCCTACGAACGCTCCGGATTCAACTTCGCGACCGGCGCCTACTACTCGCGCAGCACCGAACTCGACCACCACGTCTGCATCGTCGGCTGGAACGACGCGTATCCGGCCGGGCGGTTCCTGCGGCGCCCACCCGGCCCCGGCGCCTTCTTGATCAAGAACAGCTGGGGCACGACGTGGGGGCAGCGCGGGTACTTCTGGATCTCCTACTACGACCGCATGTTGGGTGCCCAGATGGCGGTGTTCAACGGCGTCGAGCGCGCCGCCAACTACGACGCCATCTACCAGCACGACGCCCTTGGCTGGTCCAAGAGCATCGGCTTCAAGAGCCGGACCGGCTGGTTCGCCGCGCGGTACACGAGCGGCGGCGACGGCAGCGTCACCGCCGCGAGCTTCTATACCGCAAAGCCGGGCGCGAGCTACGAGGTGCGCGTCGCGCCGACGGTCGCCGAGCTTGCCGCCGCGCCCGTCGCCGGATCGGGCACCCTCGCCGTCGGCGGCTACCATACGGTGCCGCTCGCGACGCCTGTCCCGGTGACGACCGGCGCCGACTTCGTCGTCGCCGTCCGCCTGAGGACGCCGGGCTCGCTCACGCCGATCCCGGTGGAGCACCCCACCCGGTTGCTCGCGCCTCGGGCCGCCGTGGCGCGCTCGTTCATCAGCTCGGACGGCGTCGCCTGGAAGGATCTGCGCAAACGGTCCGGCTACGGCAAGTCGGATGTGTGCCTGAAGGCGTTCGTGGACTCGTCCGGTGCGGCGGACGGCGCCTCGCCGAGGGTGGCGCTCGAGCGAACGCAGGCCCGCCGCGCCAAAGGCGTCCGCGTGCGCTTCACCTTGACCGATCCGGCCTTCTCCAGCGGGAGCGCTGTGGTCAAGCTCTGGCTGCGTGACCGCCGTGGGCGCGTCCTGCGGCGGCTTCGCATCCCGGCCGTCGCCGTCAACGAGCGCGAGACATGGAGATTCACCGCGCCGAGACAGCGTGGGGACTACCGCATCTTCGCCCGTGCCTGGGACGTCGCCGGGCATCGGTCCGGGCTCACGCGCGCCGTGCTCGAAGTCCGGTAGGCCGGCGTCACCTCATTCCGCGGAGTCCGCTGCACGCATCCTCCGACCGGATGTGACGAGGGCGGGGAGTGCATCGCACTCCCCGCCCTCGTTCGCACCGGGCGTCGGCTCGCTTGCCGGCGTGCCTTGCCCGGCGCGCGGGTCAGACGACCGTTCTGTGTCTGCGCGCCTGTCCGGGTCAGATTCCCAGAGCCGCGCGCTTGCCGTCGATCCATGCCAGCATGGCGGCGACCGCTTCCTTGGCGTCGGTCTCGACGGCGAGCTTGCCGCCGGTGACGCCGGGCAGATCCTCGGTCACGAGCTTGACCAGGTTCGGCGCGCCGGTCACGAAGGGCACCGGGTTCACGTGCGTGTACAGGCCGAAGGCCAGCGCGGCCATGGCGTCGATGGTGGCCTTCTGCTCCATGTACTCGGGAGCCGTGGCGACCACGGGCAGGTCCGACGTGTCCACGCCGAGGGCATCGGCGATGGCCCCGACGAGCAGCAGGATGCGGCCCGTGTCGGTGCAGGTGCCGAAGCTGAGGACCGGCGGGATGCCGAGCAGCTCGCAGACGGCGGTGAGGCCGGGCCCGGCGAACTTCTTCGCCTCGGCGGTCTCGAGGCCGGCGACCTGGAGGCCGGCGTTGCCGCAGCCCATGGCCAGCACGAGCACGTCGTTCTTGATGAGCTCCTTGGCGATGGCGACGGTGTGGCTGTCCTGGTCGCCGTCGCGCAGGGTCGTGCAGCTCACGAGGCCGCAGACGCCCCTGAGCGTGCCGTTCTTGATCACGTCGAGCAGCGGGTCGAGGCTGCCGCCCAGGGCGCCGAGGATGCTCTCGGTGCTGAAGCCGGCCACGGCGTCGCCGGTGCGCAGCTCGGGCGTGACCTGGCCGAGCGCCTCGCGCTTCGGGTAGTTGGCGACCGCGAGGTCGATGAGCTGCTGCGCCTGCTCGCCGGCCGTGGCCGCGTCGAACACGATCGGCGTCTCGGCGCCGTCGACGCCGACGAGGTCGCTGACGGGCACGAGCAGGGTGCCGTGGGCGGCGCAGGTGGCGCCGAGGGTCGGCACGACGCAGTTCATGTCGGCGGCGAAGACGTCGACGCCGCCGGTCGCGACCGCGAGCTCCTCCGTCAGCCAGTTGCCGGTGAGGCCGACGAAGACGTCGTCCACTTCGAAGCGCTGGACCAACTCCTGACCGGTCTCGATGGAGCCGACGATGTGCAGGCCCTTGGCGCCGGCGGCCTTCGCGGCGTCTTGCACGGCGACCTCGTGGGCCGCCGCGATCAGCGCCGCGCCGACCATCGGCTCGTGACCGTTGACGACGATGTTGACGTACTCGGGGTCGATGATGCCGAGGTCGACCTTGATCGGATGCGGCGCCGGCGTGCCCCAGAGCGCGTCCTGGGCGAGCTCGAGCGGGATCTGCGCGCCGTAGGCGGTGGCGATCCCGAGGCGCAGGCCCTTGAGCGCGAGGCTCACGTAGTTGCCGTCGACGTTGGTCAGGCAACTCGAGGTGGCGAACATGTTCTCGTGGAACACGCCGCCCGGCAGGATGCCGAGTTCTTTCCACTTGGCGACGCGCTTGGCCGGGGCCATCTTCTCGACGAACGGCGACGGGCTCTGATGGTCGCGGTTGAACTCAGCGAGGATCGCGTCGGCGACGCGCTTCGGCAGCGTGTCGCGGGGCTCGACGGCCTCGCCGACGACGCCGGCGAGCGTCTCCAGCTTGCCCCAGTCCTTGATCTCGAAGGTGCCGCCCGGCTTGGCCTGCGCCAGGGTCTTCATGACCTCGGTGGCATGGTAGGTGTAGGTGGCGGTGCCCATCGTGTTCTGCAGCAGGAAGTTGCGCATCGCCATTCCGTCGGCGTCGATGCCGCAGACGCCGCGCGGGGCCTTCTCGGTGAGCCGGCAGGGGCCCTGGGAACACAACGAGCAGCGGATGCCCTGCTCGCAGAACTTGCAGCGCGTGCCCATGTCGTCCATGCGGTCGAACGCGGTGCTTTCGCCAGCCTCTCTGGACTCCTCGAGCATGGTGTGTACGGATGAGTGATAACTGTCTGCCATGGATCCCTCCTGGGAGTGGTGGGTCCTCAGGCGCCGGGGGCGCCGCAAGGGCTCGCGAAGAGGGCGCGCTCGCCTGGCGGCGGCGCGCCCTCAGTGGTCGTTCGGGCTCAGCCGTGGATGAGCGCCGGGAGGCACTTGACGCAGACCCAGGTGCTCTCGCCCTTGGTGCGGGCGGGGAACAGGACGGCGTCGTTCTCGCTGCGGCCGCAGTTCATGCAGGTCTGCTGGATGGTGACGTGGGCGGCCAGCTTCTCGGCCATCTTGATGGCCGCGGCTTCCTCATCGAACTCGGGGGCGTCCCGCTTCTCCACGGTGAGTGCTCCTTCGGGGCAGACGGCGAGGCAGAAGCCCGCGCCGTCGCACAGCTCCTCCTTCATCACTTTGGCCTTGCCGTCGATGATCTCGATCGCGCCTTCGGCGCACGGGGTGACGCAGAGGCCACACCCGTTGCAGAGTTCTTCGTCGATCTTCACGATGCTGCGGACTGCCATGCACTGCTCGCTTTCGCGTGGTTTTCACGATTGTGACAGTAATAACGTACCCGAAAGGGGCCG
>DASRZL010000056.1:0-7787 GCA_035686425.1 Thermoleophilia bacterium | reverse complement strand
AGCGCCCGCCACCTCACCGTCGACCACGTGGTGCCGCGCTCCAAGGGCGGCGCCGACACGTGGGACAACCTCGTGACGTCGTGTGCGCCCTGCAACCGCAAGAAGGGCGACCGGCCACTGCACCTGGCCGGACTGCGGCTGAGGCGGCCCCCACGGCCGCCGGGCCCGGCAGCCTTCGTACTGCTCCACGTGGACCACGTCCACGAGAGCTGGCGGCCCTACCTCAGCTACGCCACCTGAGACGGGTGAGGACGGCCGGCGCGCATGCGCCGGCCGCCCTCACCTTCGCGTCTCCGCACCGGGCGGCGGCAGCCGCCCGGTGCGTCCCCAGTTCTGTCGCCGCTACGGCGCTCAGACCTCAGTCTCGACCCTGCCGCCGCGCCGACGGAGCAGCAGCACGACGACGAGCACGACGGCGATGACCGCGACGATGATGCCCACGATGAGGCCGGTGTTCGAGCCGCCGTCACTCTCCGTCGTGATGGCCGCAGGCTGCACCGCCAGGTAGGTGTCCGGCTGGGTGTTGTACCACCAGGCGCCCTTGCCGTCGTTGGCCCGAACCCAGCCAGTCCAGTTGGTCGTGTCGGCGGCCTCGAGGTTCTCCGGGTAGACGAGCACGATGTACGGCGACTCGTCGTAGACGATCTCCTGCATGCGCTTGACGATCTCGATGCGCTGCTGCACGTCGATGGTCGTCTGCTGCTCGAGGAACAGCTTGTCGTACTCGGCGTTCGACCACATGCAGTCGCTCCAGTTCTCGATCGAGTCGGTGGTCATGATCGAGAGGATGAAGTTCGGGTCGACGTCGCCGCCCCAGCCCCAGATGAAGAGATCGAAGTCGGGTGCGTACTCGTCGCCGTCGTAGTTGTACTGCTTGTCGCCGAGGGCGCCGTCGTCGATGACCTGGTAGTTGATCTTCAGGCCGACATCCTTGAACCACCCGGCGATCAGCTTGCCGCAGTTCTGGCTCTCGACGGAACTGGACCGGGCGTACAGGCGCAGCTTGATCGGCTTGCCCTTGTACTCCCGGATGCCGTCACCGTCGGCGTCGGGGTAGCCTGCCGCGTCGAGCGCCTGCCGGGCCTTGTCGAGATCGAAGGTGTAGGCCTGGTCGGCCGGTGGCGTCCAGTGGTAGTCCGCCTCGGCCGAGTAGTAGTCCCGGGTGATGATGGTGTCGGCGGGGGCGGCGTTGCCGTTGTAGCCGATCGCTACGATCTTGTCCTGGTCGACCGCCCACTGCAGGGCGCTTCTGAAGGCCGGGTCCTGCAAGACCGGATGCCCGGTCGACTTCGGGTAGATCTTCTGGTCGGCGCAGTTGAAGCCGAGCTCGTCATAGCCGATGGTGACGGCACGGATCGCGTCGAGATTCGGCTCGTTGTTCAAGGCGTCGAACTGGGCACCTGGAATGTTCCAAGCGCTCTGGATGGCGCCGGTCTTGAGGTCCTGGGCCATCGTGTCCTGGTTCTGGTACATCTGGAAGATGACCTCGTCGACCTTGGGGGCGCCGCGCCAGTAGCTCTTGTTGGCCTCCATGCGCAGGAACTCGCCCTTCTTCCACTCGACGGTCTGGAAGGGCCCCGAGCCGACGATCGGCGGCGGGTTCTTGAACTTGTTCTCGACCTCGGAGGGCTTGACCTTGCTCCAGAGGTGCTCGGGCAGGATCGGGATCCAGAGGCCGAGCATGTTGGCCTTCGCCTTCGAGCAGGTGAACACGACGTGGGTCGCGTCCGTCGCCTCGACCTTCTCGATGAAGTTGGTGTAGTCGGTGAACATGCCGAGCTCGTTCTTGATGATGTAGTTGAAGGTGAAGGCGACGTCGGCGGCAGTCAGAGGCTTGCCGTCCTGCCACATCGACTGGTCGGTGATCGTGAACGTCCAGACCTTGCCGTCGTCGGAGGTCTCCCAGTCCGTGGCCAGACCGACGCCGGGGACGTTGGCCAGGTCGCTGGCGCGGAAGCCGACCAGCAACTCGTAGTTGAGTGCCCACACCTCGTAGCTGGACGACTCGTAGCCGATGAACGGGTTGAGGTTGTCGCAATCACTGGTCCAGCCCAGACGCAGGACTGTCTTGCCGCCGTCGGCGGCGGGGCTCTCACTCGAGGCCATCGCGCTCGCGATGCCCCAGAGCAGCCCTACGCCCAGCAGCGCGACGATCACCGCCGCGAGCAGCCGGCTCTTTCTCCGTGCGGATAGCGCGCTCACGAGTGCTCCTTCCGTTCCCCCAACGGGCTGACCGTGTCGGTCCCTACTACTAAAGCACGAACGTCGCGTCCCGACCAGTGTCCCGTTCGGCGTTGCTTCCGGCTCGGGGACCGCCACTACGTCCAGCCTCGCGCGAACGCGCGCCCGGGGCCTCGGCGGACTTCCCTGGTGCTATACTCCGCCCCGTGATCATCGACGACAGCAGAGAGCCCCGGCTGCAACTCGAAGACGCGGAGCCGTTCCGCATCGACAGCGCCGAGGTCACGCGCGACATCGAGCGGTCGACGCTGACCGCCATCACGCTGAACGGCGACCCATACCGGCTTCCGGTGGGCGCCCGGGTCACGCTCTGGGCCGGCCCCAACGTGGTCTTCGTCGGCAAGGCGATCGACGAACATCACGTCCTCGACCTGCTCTCCACCGAGACTGACGACGAGCTGGCCGGCGACGAGACCATCTGACCGCCGGGCGCGGGGGGCACGCCTATGAAGGGCCTGATTCTCAGCGGCGGCGCCGGCACGCGCCTGCGTCCCATCACCCACACCGCCGCCAAGCAGCTCGTCCCGGTGGCCAACAAGCCGGTGCTGTTCTACGGGCTCGAGGCCATGCGCGCGGCGGGGATCACCGAGGTCGGCATCGTCGTCGGCGACACCCACGCCGAGATCGAGGCCGCCGTCGGCGACGGGAGCGCCTTCGGGCTCACCGTCACCTACCTGCCGCAGGAGGCGCCGCTGGGCCTCGCGCATGCGGTGCTCATCAGCGCGGCCTTCCTCGGCGACGAGCCGTTCGTCATGTACCTGGGCGACAACCTCCTCAAGGAGGGCATCGAACCGTTCGTCCGGGCCTTTGGCGAAAGCCAGCCGGACGCGCTCATCCTCCTTCAGAAGGTCGCCGACCCGCAGAGCTACGGCATCGCCGAGCTCGACGGCGACGGCTGTGTGGCGCGGCTCGTGGAGAAGCCGCCCGAGCCGCGCAGCGACCTCGCCCTCGTGGGCGTGTACCTGTTCACGCCGGCCATTCTCGAGAGCGTCAGGGCGATCACGCCCAGCGCCCGCGGGGAGCTCGAGATCACCGACGCCATCCAGCACATGGTCGACCACGGTCTGCGCGTCGAGCCGCACGTCGTCACCGGCTGGTGGAAGGACACAGGCAAGCTCGAGGACATGCTCGAGGCCAACCGGCTGGTGCTCAGCACGCTGGTCGGGGATGTCCGCGGCGAGCTGCACGACACCACGCTGGAGGGCCCGGTACAGATCGGAGCCGGCAGCCGTCTTGAGCGCTGCACCGTGCGCGGCCCGGTCGTGATCGGCGCCGGCTGTCGGCTCAGCGACACCTTCGTGGGGCCATACACGTCGATCAGCGACGGCGTCGTCGTCGACCACGCCGAGCTCGAGCACTCGATCGTCCTCGAGAACAGCCGCATCTCGCACCTGACCACGCGCATGGCCGACAGCCTCATCGGCCGCGATTGCGTGATCGCCCGCAGCGAGGCGCGGCCCGTCGCCTACCGCTTCCTGGTGGGCGACTCGTGCCAGATCGGGATCCTGTAGGCGCGACCCGGCGCGCCGGGAGGAGGAAGCACATGATCGACGGCGTCATGACCAAGCAGCTCAAGGTGATCCCCGACGACCGTGGCCGCCTCATGGAGTGCCTGCGCCGCGACGACGACCTCTTCATCAGCTTCGGGCAGTTCTACATGACGACGACCTTTCCCGGCGTGGTCAAGGGCTGGCACCTGCACGACGGCCAGTGGGACAACATCGTGTGCGTCAAGGGCATGATCAAGCTCGTGCTCTTCGACGGCCGAGGGGCCGCGGGCGCCGCGGCCGCGGCGGGGCACGCGCCCTCCCCGACGGCCGGGCAGACCGACGAGTTCTTCCTCGGCGAGCACCGGCCGCTGCTGGTGCGCGTACCGCCGGGCCTCTGGCACGGATGGAAGTGCGTCAGCCCTGAGGAGGCGTACATCGTCAACGCGCCGACCGAGGTCTACAAGTACGACGACCCCGATCAGCTCGAGCTGCCGCACGACACGCCCGCGATCCCGTACGACTGGGGCGTCAAGCTGCGCTAGGCGCGGCCTGCGAAGCTCATGCCGCGCTGGTTCGTCACGGGAGCCGGAGGCCAGCTGGCCACTGCCTTCTCACGCATCCTCGACGGCGAGGTCTTCCTCAGCCGGGAAGAGGCGCTGGACATCCGCGACCCCGACGCCGTGCGTACCGCCGTGCGCGGCTTCGCCCCGGACGCCGTGCTGCACTGCGCCGCCTACACCAACGTCGACGGCGCCGAGGCCGACCGGGCCGCCGCTGAGGCCGTCAACGTGCTCGGCACGCGCAACGTCGTCGAGGCTGTGCGCGGCACCCACACCTCCGTCGTCTACTTCAGCACCGACTACGTCTTCGACGGCGCCAAGGGCGCACCGTACGTCGAGACCGACCGGCCGCGCCCGCTCAACGTCTATGGGCGCACCAAGCTGGCCGGCGAGCGCGACGTGCTCAGCTGGGCGCACGGCATCGTCTTCAGAACGTCGTGGCTGTTCAGCGAGACCGGCCACAACTTCGTGAAGACGATCCTGGCGGCGGCGCAGGAGCGCGCCGGGACCGGCAAGCCGCTCCGGGTCGTGGACGACCAGGTCGGCTCGCCCACCTACGCCGGCCACCTTGCCGCCGCCGTCGACGAGGCGCTGCGGCGTGGTCTTGGCCCCGGCATCTACCATCTCGCCGGCAGCGGGTACTGTTCGTGGTGCGAGCTGGCCGGCGAAGTCGTCGACCTCGCCGGCCTCCAAGTGGACGTGGAGCCGATCACCACGGCCGAGGCGGGCCGGCCGGCGCGCCGGCCGGCCTTTTCGGCCCTGGACACCGAACGGCCCATCCCCCGCCTGCCACACTGGGCGGAGGGCGTCGCCGAAGCCGTCGACCGGCTCATCCCGCTTGGGTAGAGTGTGGTGATCGTTCGGCACGCCGCGCGCTGGAGAGACCACGCAGGCCTGTCGCATCCAGAGGAGGGGCACACGTGAGACTCGTGGTCACCGGCGGGGCCGGCTTCATCGGCTCCAACTTCGTCCGCTACATGCTCGCCCGGTACGACGACATCGAGGTCGTCAACCTCGACAAGCTGACCTACGCCGGCAACCTCGAGAACCTGCGCGACGTGGAAGACGACCCGCGCTACACCTTCGTCCGCGGCGACATCTGCGACGCCGCCGTCGTCGGCAAGACGCTCCGCGGCGCCGGCGCCGTCGTGAACTTCGCCGCCGAGACGCACGTCGACCGCTCGATCAGCGGTCCCCAGGATTTCATCCGCACCGACGTCCTCGGCACGCACACACTCCTCGAGGCCGTCCGAGAGCTCGAGATCCCGCGCTACCTGCAGATCAGCACCGACGAGGTCTACGGGAGCACCACGACCGGCGCCTTCACCGAGGAGTCGGACCTCGACCCGTCCAGCCCCTACTCGGCCAGCAAGGCCGCCGGCGACCTACTCGTGCTGGCCTACCATCGCACCTTCGGCACGCCGGCCCTCATCACGCGCAGCTCCAACAACTACGGCGCCTGGCAGTACCCGGAGAAGATCGTCCCGCTCTTCATCACCAACGCCATCGACGACCAGCAACTGCCCGTGTACGGTGACGGTCTCAACGTGCGCGACTGGCTTCACGTGGATGACAACTGCGCCGGCGTCGACCTCGTGCTGCGCAAGGGCGTCCCCGGCCAGGTCTACAACATCGGCGGCGGAAACGAGGTGCAGAACCTGGCGCTCACGCACCGCATCCTCGAGCTGCTCGGCAAAGGCGACGAGCTCATCCGCTACGTCGCCGACCGGCCCGGGCACGACCGCCGCTACGCGATCGACTGCTCCCGGCTCCGCGCGCTCGGATGGCGCCCGGAGGTTCCATTCGAGACCGGGCTGGCGCGCACGGTCGCGTGGTACCGCGACCATCCGGAATGGTGGCGGCCGATCAAGTCGGGTGAGTGGCGCGAGTACTACACGCGCCAGTACGGCGAGATCGACTGACCCGCTGACCCCGGCACCGGCCGGCGTCAGCTCACGGCACGTTCCAGACAGGCGTCCCCACGTGCACCCGCGAGTACAGCCACGTGATGTTGGCGTTCGCGAGCCGCGTGCACCCGTGTGAGTAGTTGCGCGGAAAGCGGCCGAGCAGCCACGGCTCGTTGGTGCCGTGGATCGCGTAGAGGCCCAGGTACCGCATGCGGAACGGGCCGTACGCGCCACCCATGTGCGGGTCCTTGGCGTAGATCCTGAAGTGACCCTTCGGAGTGGGGAGTCCGGGGCGCCCGAGCACGCAGTCGAAGACGCGGACCACGCGGCCGTACTCATGGTAGTACAGCTTGTACTTGCTCCGGTCGACGAGGATGAGGTGCGGGTACTTCGTCGGGACGCCGTAGGGGTTGCGCCGGTCGTACACGGTGGTCCTCCACCACGGGCTGCGCCCGGCAAGGTGGTCGGCGTCGGCGGCCATGTCGGCGCGTACGACAAGCCGGCCCGGCTTGCCGGCCGCGACGGAGACCACCGCACGGGACTCGTCGTCCAGCGTCAGGTCCTTGACCGTCGTCCAGCCGTCCGCCGTCCGACGACGCAGCTGCACGACCCCACCGGGATGGGCAGGACGTACGGTCACCGTGCAGCGGATGCGCCGGGTCTCGAGCAACGGCTTGCGAGCCCTGACGTCCAGCTTGATCCGTGGGCGCACGCCCACCGAGGTCTCGGTGGAAGCCGCGGCCCACGTCTCGTCGCCGGCGAAGTCGACGCGGAACGTCACCGAGCGCGTCGGCTTCCGCGTCCAGGATACGGCGCCGCTCGGACTCGCAACGGCGGTAGCGACGACGGCGAACTCGGCCTTGTCGGCGCGCCTGCGGCTGAGCGTGAGCGTGGCGCCGGGGACGCCGACGGCCGCAGTGAGCTTCGTCGAAGCGCCGTTGACCAGCTTCGCGGGTGCGGCCGTGAGCATCAGGGACGGCTGCTCCGCCGCCCAGGCCGCGACCGGGAGACAAGCCGCCATCGCGGCGGCGAACACCAGCAGGACTACGGCGACGGCGAGCTTCGGACGAGCGTTCACTGGACCCTCCGCTGTCGGTTCGTACTGGTCACGGAGTCTACGGTACGGCCTTCGCCGAAGGCCAGCAGCGACAGGCGCGGACGGCGTGGGAGCAGCCCGTCAGCGAGTGTTGTGCACCCTCGTCCCGACCGGACACCGCTCGTACAACCACAGCGCGTCACGGTTCCGCATGCGTGTGCAACCGTGCGAGAAGTCCCGTGGGAGGCTGCGACGCAGCAGATGCGGCTGGTTCGTGCCGTGGATGGCGATTCCGCCCTGGCGCCGGTAGTACATCGCACACGAGCCGAGCGCCCCGCCGGCCGGCCTGCGCTTGCCGTAGATGCGGAAGTAGCCCAGCGGGGTGCGGTAGCCGGGCCGCCCGAGCGCCACTTTGAAGCGGCGCACGAGTGCGCCGTGCTCGTAGTAGTACAGCCGGTACTCGTGGCGGACGTTGACGATGTAGTGCGCATACTTGAAGGGCACGCGGTGAGCGTTCGGCCGATTGACGATCACCAGCTCGGCGCTGGCCCTG
>DASRZL010000055.1:0-13443 GCA_035686425.1 Thermoleophilia bacterium | reverse complement strand
GCGGGTGACGTCGGCGTGCAGCACCAGCTCCTTCAGCTGGTTGATCAGGATCCCGCCGCCGCTCTGCACGAGGCACTTGGGCTTGCCCGTGGTGCCCGAGGAGAACATGACCACGCCCGGGTGGTCGAAGGGGACCTGCTCGAACGCGAGATCCTCGCCGGTCTGGCCGGCGACGAACTCGTCCCAGTGGAGAGCGCCGCGGATGGACGACAGGTCGGCGTCCGCGTCGCCGGCGTAGTGAGCCACCACGACGCGCTCGATGGTCGGAATGCTCCGGGTGACCGCGGCAGCGTTGGGGATGCAGTCGAACACCCGGTCCTTGTAGCGATAGCCGTCGACGACGAACAGCACCTTCGGCTCGATCTGGCCCAGGCGGTCCACGGCCGCCTCCGGACCGACATCGGTGGCGCAGCTCGACCAGATGGCGCCGACCGATGAAGCGGCGAGCATCGCCACCACCGTCTCGATGACGTTGGGCAGGTAGCCCGCCACGCGGTCGCCCGGCACGACTCCCGCCGCCCTGAGGGCGCCGGCAAGGCGGGCCACGGAGCGGTAGAGCTCGGCGTACGTCATCCGCACCGGCGCAGCGGTCTCGCCCACGAAGATCAAGGCCACCTCGTCGTCACGGTAGCGCAGAAGGTTCTCGGCCATGTTGAGCCGCGCGCCGGGGAACCAGGTCGCGCCCGGGAACCGGGACAGGTCATCGATCACGGCTGTGTAGGGCGCCGAAGCCTGGATGCCGAGGAAATCCCACGCCGCCGCCCAGAAGGCGGGGATGTCGTCGACCGACCAGCGGTAGAGCTCCGCGTAGGACTCGAACGTCCGGCCGCACCTCTCGCCGGCGAACGTGGCAAAACGCGTCAGGTTGGCGCCGGCGACTCGCTCTGCCGAAGGTTCCCACAAGAGTGTAGCCACAGCACTCTCCTCCTCGTTCCAGCGGACGACCGCCCGGCGCGGCCGCTTGCCGATCGTACGCTGACTACCCCAAATCGTCCCGCTCCGCAACGTATCGCCGGCCGTCCGCGTTTTCTCCGTCCTCTCCCGAGGTATGTGTGCAGCACGACGCACCGCGAAGGGAGCTCTCCGTGACCAAGCTGAAGAAGAAGTTCGGGCGCAAGCAGTGGAAGGATTGCTGCGGCAAGGGCTGCAAGAAGTGCGAGATCGCCCAGACGTACACCGCCGAGTACGGGCGCAAGGAAGGCCTGGAGAAGCTGAACGCAGACCGCAAGGCCGTGAAGAAGGGCGGCAAGAAGAAGAAGCAGAAGAAGAAGCAGAAGGTGAAGGCCTGAGCCGGCCGGCGCCGGCGACGCCCGTGACCAGCCTGCCCGCCTCCGGCGCGCCCATCGCCGCGGAGACGGCCGCCTACATCGACATCGGCACCAACTCGGCGCGGCTGATGGTCGTGCGCTTCGCGCCCGACCACTCGTGGACGGTGCTCAGCATGCAGAAGGAGACCGTCCGGCTGGGTGAGGGCGAGTTCGGAGAGGTGCGGCTCCTGCAGCCGGCGGCGATGGAGCGGGCGGCCACCGTGTGCGCACGCTTCGCCGACCTGGCGCGCGCGCACGGCGCGACCCGCTTCGTGACGGTCGCGACAGCAGCCACGCGCGAGGCGCGCAACGCGCACGAGTTCGTACGCCTCCTGCGCGAGACGGCCGGACTCGAGGTCCACGTGGTCTCCGGCCGCGAGGAGGCGCGGCTCATCTATCTCGGCCTCCTCAGCCGGGTGCACGTCGACGACCGCGCGCTCGTCATCGACATCGGCGGCGGGAGCACCGAGGTCGCCGTCGGCGACGGCAGCGGCGCCGATCTCGTCGAGTCCATCTCGCTGGGCGCGATCCGCCTGGCGACCGAGGGTCCGCAGCCCGGCGGCGAGGGCCGCTACGACGCCGACGCCTACGAAGCCTTGAAGGCCCACGTGCGCCTGACGTCGCAGCACACGCTGCGCGACGTCGGGAGGCCCGAGGTCGCCGCCTACGGCACCTCCGGGACCATCGTCAACCTTGCGTCGGTGGCTGCACGGATGCTGCACGAACGCGCGCCCGGGCGCGACGAACCGCTCACGCGCAAGGACCTGCGCGCGGTGGCGAAGCGTCTCCGCGTGATGACGGCCGACGAACGGCGGTCCGTCCCCGGCCTTTCGCCGGCGAGGGCCGACATCATCGTCGCCGGCGCCGCGATCCTGGACGCGCTCATGGAGGACCTCGGCATCGACGTGATCATCGCGCTGGACGAGTGCGGCCTGCGCGAGGGCCTTCTGCTCGACGACCTCGCCCGCGCCGGCCAGCACGAGCTCAAACACGGCGCGGGTGTGCGCGAGCGGAGTGTGCTGCAGCTCGCCCGCTCCACCTCGTTCGACGAGGTGCACGCCCGGCAGGTCACCCGGCTCGCTCTCGAGCTGTTCGACTCCGCCCGGGCGTCCGGAGTGCACCGCCTCGGCCCCGAAGAGCGGGAACTGCTCGAGTACGCGGCCCTCCTCCACGATATCGGCACGTTCCTGAGCTACACGCGCCACCACCAGCACACCTACTACCTCATTCGCCACGCCGACCTCATCGGATTCGACCAGGAGGAGGTAGCGATCATGGCGGCGACGGCGTACTTCCACCGCAAGGCCCTCCCGGCGCCCCGGTTCGAGGCCTTCTCGGGGCTCGACCGCCGCTCCCGCAAGGTCGTCCGGCGGCTCGGGGCGTTCCTGCGGCTCGCCGAGTACCTCGACCGCGGCCACACCGGGGCGATCGTGCACGCGCGTCTGCGCCGCGAGGCGAGCAGTCTCCTGCTCGAGATCGAGCCCGAGGGCGACTGGAGCCTGGAGGAGTGGGCGGTCGAGCGCCGCCGCGACAGCCTCGAGAAGGCGCTCGGCTACCCGCTCGGCGTGATCGCCCTGTCCGTCCCGCACTAGGTACAGCCGGCTCGCAGCGGAGGTCGACTTCCTCGTGAAGGCCCTCGCCGCGCCTTCCGCTCCTCGCCTCCGCTCATCGCGAACGATGCCGCATGCCACCGCGGTCCGCTACGCACGCAAGGACGCGCTGCGGCGCCCGGCACGGGGAGACGTACCTCAGCGCGCCGCCGGCTGCGCCTCAGATCTCCGCGATCACCGACGCCAGGTCGCGGCTGAAGTCGGTGCCGGCCACCTTCGGCCAGGCCTCGGGGAAGGTGAGCACGAGCTGTTCCATCTCTTCCTGCCTCGCGGCGAGGTAGCGGGCCGCGCCCGGCGCCACGATGATCTCGATGGGCCCGGGAAGGTCGTGGCCGGCGTGGCGCCACGTGCCCCAGGTGATGTAGTCGCGCAGGATGCCGCTGGTCACGACCGCATCCTGCAGGTCGCCGAGGTGGTCCTGCAGCCCCTTGACCCGCTTGATCAGCGGCCGGGCCCCGGGGCCGAGGACGCCCTCGAAGAACTCCAGCGTGTAGCGCAGCCCCTTGCACGCCTTGCGCAGGGCGTGGAAGCGCGGCAGCGGCGTCTCGAGTCCGCCGATCTGGCCCTCGAAGGCCCAGACCACGGCCATGTCCTTGTAGAGGACTCCGGGCAGCACCTGGGCCACGCGTTGCGGCCGCGGCGCGATGACGGTCTGCGGCGCGAGCGCCTCGACCGGCCCCTCGAGCAACTCCGTCGTCGTCTCTACGAAGCGGCGATAGCGCTTGCCGTCCAGATAAGTGACGAGGCGCTCGCGCTGCTTGTCGCGCTCCGCCTTCCACGCGTCCAGCAGGCCGTCGAGGTCGCCGGCGCGCTCGTCGGGCAGCCCGTCGAGGTAGACCTGCGTCTTCTCGTTGAACACGTCGAGGTCGCGCACGGCGCCGAGCGTGCGGCCGGTGCGGCGCAGTCCCCTGAGGACCGGCCGCATCACGTCCGGGTCGAGGTAGTCGGCGAACACCCGGAGAGCCATGCGCATGCGCCGCGTGGAGACGCGCATGTCGTGCAGTTCCTCGGGGTCCTCGCCCAGCCGCGTACCGTCCTCGTGCTCGAGCATCTTGGCGAGGTGGAAGCGAAGGGTCGCGGCGGCCGCCTCGGTCATGGTGTCGCTGCCCGAGATGTCCGGCCGCTTCTTGCGCTGCGTCCCGGCGGCCGGCTCCGTGGCGCCGGGGTCGACGGCCTCCTGATCGTAGATGCCGGCGCCCTCGACGCGATAGCGCGCCAGCCAGTAACGCACGCGCCGGTCGGAGAGGCCGGCGACGCGGCCGGCCTCGACCTGCGAGAGGCCGCGGTCGAGCGCCAGGAGCGCCTGGGCACGGCGCGCGAGGGCGCCCTCACCCGATGCGTGCGCCTCATGCACGGCGCGCTCGGCCAGGGCGATGAGCAGACCGTCGTCGCCGTCGCCCGCCAACTCGAGAGCGCGCGTGAACTTGGCGCGGCCCTCAGGCACGAGGCCCCACTCGTCGCGGAGCACGGCCGCCAGCGCGGCGACGTCGGCGTCGCCGCCGCGGCCGCGCGCCTCGACCTCGGCCTCGAGCCAGCCGCGCTCGCCGTCGGGAGCGCTCGCGGTCACGCGATCCAGGCTCAGCTCCGCGACCTCGAGGCGACCTCGCCGGACGACCCGGGCGACCCGCGTCTGGGCGAGAGTGAGCAACGGCTCGAGCACTTCCCCCCCGGACAGCTGTTCGACGCGCTTGCGCAGGGGTCCCGCCGGCCACTCCGCGACAGGCACGTCCGCGGCCACCATCGCCTCGATCTCCTCGCGGCGCAGCATGCCCTCCGAGGGAGCGACGAGCTCCTTGAGGGTGAGCCGCACGCCGTCGCTCGTCTCCCGCCGGCGGAAGTAGAAGCCGCCCGCGAGCAGGCGCCGGTCTGGAGTATCGAGATAGGTGTCGACGTCGCGGCGCGCCTCGCCCGGCTCGACCTCACAATCGGCCAGGGAAGCGACCTCGATGAGGCGCGCGAGCGTCTCCTCGTCCGGCACCAGGAACTTGGCTTCGACCTCCATCGTCATCTGCTCCCCAGGAGAGGCGGCGTCAGCAGCCACACCAGCCGACCGCCGCCGGCTACGGGCGCGGTCACGTCGACTCTCGCGAGCCCGCCCTTCTTGAACACGATGTCGCCGCCGCCGATGAGCTCGGCCACGGTGGCGCTGAAGTCGGGCTCGTGCCCGACGACCATGATCGTCTCGGCCTCGGGGTGTGCCGCTGTCACTCGCTCGAGGCGGCGCACGTCGAAGCCTCCGGCGAGGCGACCGTCGTCGACGAGGCGCCCGCGCACGCCGAGCTCTTCGGCGACGATCTCGGCCGTGCGCCTCGCGCGCACGAGCGGGCTGGTGACGATGACGTCGGGCGCGAGGTCCATGGCGCGGATCGCCTTCGCCTCGCGCCTCATCGCCGCCTCGCCCTCGGCCGTCAGCGGCCGCGAGCCGTCGTCGCCGCGCCACTCCGCCCGGTTCTCCGCCTTGCCGTGCCGCAGGAAGAAGATCCGCATCAGGCGCGCTCGCTCTCGTCGATGGCCATCTCGCGCGCCTGCGCGACGAACCGCTCCTGCGCGTTCAGAGCCTCTTCCCCATCCTCGGGCCAGATGTGCGCCCAGGCGCCGTCGGCCGCCATCACCCTCGTCTTCATGTTGTCGGCGAGATACGTCGGCAGGATCTCGTCGCGGATGCGGCGTCTGATGCCCGCGTCCTGCACCGGGAACAGGATCTCGACCCGGCGGTTCAAGTTGCGCGGCATGAGGTCCGCACTGCCGAGGATGACCTCCTCATCGCCGCCGTTGCGGAACCAGTACACACGGCTGTGCTCGAGGAAGCGGCCGACCACACTCTGCTCGGTGATGTTCTCGCTCACGCCGGGGACGCCGGGGCGCAGGCAGCACATGCCGCGCACGTTCAACTCGATCTTGACCCCCGCCTGCGACGCCCGGTAGAGCTTGCGGATCATCGGCTTGTCGACCAGCGAGTTCATCTTCAGGATCAGATGGGCCTCACGCCCCGCCTGGGCGTGCTCGATCTCCCGCTCGATGCGCGCGGCGATGCCCTGGCGCAGGTTGACGGGCGCCACCAGCAGCTTGCGATACTCGGTGGCCTGCCCTCCGCCGGTGAGGTGGTTGAAGACGAGGTTGGCGTCGGCGCCGATGTCGTCGTCGGCGGTGAGATAGCCAAGGTCGGTGTACTGCTTGGTGGTCACGCTGTTGTAGTTGCCGGTGCCGAGGTGTGTGTACCGGCGGATGCGGTCGCCTTCGCGGCGCACGACCTGGAGAGCCTTGCAGTGCGTCTTGAGCCCGATGAGGCCGTAGACCACGTGGGCGCCCTCGCGCTCCAGCGCCTTGGCCCAGCCGATGTTGCTCTCCTCGTCGAACCGCGCCTTCAGCTCGACGAGTACCGCGACGTCCTTGCCGTTGGCCGCGGCCTCCATCAGCTGCTCGACGGCCGGCGCGTTGCGGCCGACGCGGTACAGCGTCTGCTTGATGGCGAGCACGTCCGGGTCGTTGGCGGCGGCGCGAAGGAACTCCACCACCGGATCGAACGAGTCGTAGGGGTGGTGAAGCAGCACGTCCCGGTGGCGGATGGCGGCGAACAGCTCGCCGCCCTCGAGACCGGCCAGCGATGGGGGCACCGACTGCACCAGCGGCGCGTACTTGAGCTCGGGCCGGTCGATGGAGCCGGCGCCCCAGAGACTGCTCAGCCCGAGCGGCGAGCGCACGGCGTAGAGGTCCGAGTCGCCGAGCTCGAGGTTCTCCGCGAGGATGTCGCGCACGCGCTCGGGCATGGTCTCGTCGACGGTGACGCGGATGACCGAGCCGAAACGCCGGCGGCGGACGAACTGCTCGATCGTCTCGAGGAGGTCGTCCGCCTCCAGCTCCTGGATCGCGAGCTCGGCGTCGCGGGTGACGCGGAACGCGTGTGACTCCAGCACGTCCATGCCGGGGAACAGCGTACTGAGGTTGGTGGCGATGATCTGCTCCAGCCAGGTGAACCACAGGTGCTCCACGCCGCCCTCGCGGGCGTCGACGCCGGCGGGCGGCCGCACCGGCACGAGGCGCGGCAGGCTGTCCGGGACTTTGACCCGCGCGAAGTGGTCGTCGCCGTTGGCATCGCGAGTGAGGACGCCGAGGTTGTGGCTCATGTTCGAGATGTGCGGAAACGGCCGGCCGGGGTCGAACGCCAGCGGCGTGAGGACCGGGAACACCTGCTTGTCGTAGTACTCGTCGAGGGCCTCGCGCTGGCCGACGTCGAGGTCGGCGTAGTCGACGATGTGGACGCCGGCCGCGTCCAGCTCGGGCCTGAGGTCGCTGAAGCACTGGCGCGCAGCCTTCATGATCTCCAGGGCGCGCTCCTGCGCGAGGGGCAGCAGCTGCTGCGGCGTGTGGCCGTCGGCCGCGGCCTCGGTGACGCCCGCCTCCACCTGCTGCCGCAGGCCGGCGATACGCACCATGAAGAACTCCCCGAGGATCGAGCCGACGATGCCGACGAACTTGACTCGCTCGAGCAGGGGATTGTCCGTGTCACGAGCCTCGTCGAGGACGCGCTCGAAGAAGTCGAGCATGCTGAGCTCGCGGTTGATGTAGAGCGCCGGGTCACGCAGGTCGGCATCGGTCGGCTCGGCAGCCGGTGCCGCGTCCGCGGTGAACTCCTCCTGGGACCCCTTGGTGGTCTGCTTGACGGCCTCCCGGCCGTGATACTCGTCGGCTCGGGTCCGGTCCTGTGGCCCCCTCACGGCGTACCTCCTCACCTCCGGGGGTGCGGTGTGCGACGCCCCGGCGCTTCTCCTGCGGAGTGCCAGTATATGCCCAGATTTCGAGCTTGTGCTCGGGCGAACGCATCCGGGGCAGAACGACGGCGGCCGCCGTCGTTACCGGGGGGTAACGACGGCGGCCGCCGTCACTGCTCTTCGCTCAGGCTTGTCAGCCCACGTTCTCGATGCGCTCGACGCCGGGCACCACGTTCTTGAGGTGGCGCTCCACGCCGTTGGTAAGCGTCAGCTGGGACATCGGGCACCCTGCGCAGGCGCCCTGGAGGCGCACCTGGACGACGCCGTCGTCAAGCACGTCGACAAGCTCGATGTCACCGCCGTCGGCCTGCAGAGCCGGGCGGATGTCGCCCAGGGCCTTCTCGACCTGCTCCTTGATCTCTACCATATGAATTGTCACCTCCCCGTTGACTGCGAGCGGACGCCTGAACCTGATGCACGTCTCCGTGGATCGGCCAGGGCCGCGAACGTCACTGTCTGGAGCTCCCCCGTGAGGAGCGTCTCGACACCGTGCCAGAACTCGTGGGTGTCGCACACGTCGTCGCCGCAGGGTTCTACCCGCTGACGACACCGGCATAGCATGATCGGTCCCTCCACCGCTTCGTACACGTCGCGGACGGTGATCTGGGCCGGGGGCCGCGCCAGCATGACGCCGCCCTGCTGCCCGCGCTGCGTGCGCACCAGGCCGGCGCGCGCCAGATCGTGGATCACCTTGGCGAGCCGCGGCACCGGGATACGCTGGGCGGCGGCGATGTCGCCCGTGTGAAGGACGGTCCCGGACTCGTGAAGCGCCAGCTCGTACACGGCGCGCACGGCATAATCGGCTTGGGTGGAGAGCTTCATGGACTCTTTCTACCCTAATCGGAAGAAAATGTCCACTTTGTCGTGCCCGACGGTCTGAACGGGCGCTACACCTGGACTTCGTCCCAGGCCCAGAGCAGGTTCTCGCGGTGCGCTTCGGCGTAGACCTCTTCTACGACGACGCCCTCCGCCAGGAAGCCGGCGGCCGGCAGGTCGAGCTCGCCGCGATGCACCCCCGCAGCCTTCGCGGTCGCGACCGCCTCGAAGACGCCGGAGATGTATCGCTCGTTGGCGTCGATGATCTCTTTGCCCATGGCCGGGCCGTGGCTCGGCACGATCACGTCGGCCGGCAGCTGCTTGAGGTGCCGGAGCGTGTGGATCCACTCCTCGGCGCCGTCGCGCTGGCAGAAGTTGGGCAGCGGCCATTCGACGGTGTCGCCGCCGAACAGGATACGGGCCTTCACGAGGAAGACCACGAGCGAGTCCTCGCTGTGGCCCGGCGTGTGGATGAGGTGGACCGACTCATCCTCGTCCGAGTACGTGAGCCGGTCGCCGAAGGTCACCGTCGGCATGGGCACGCCCTGAGAGGGCGGCAGGCGTAGCGACTCGTCACCGCCCTGAAGCTCGGCCTGGATGAGGCGCGGGCAGGCGCGCTGCGCGACGATGTCCTGGCCGGCGAAGGCGGCGTTGCCGAAGACGTGGTCCCAGTGGTGGTGCGTGTTGACCACGAGCAGGCGGCGCTCGCCGGCCTCAGCGGCGAGGAAGTCGACCACCGGCGCCATCTCCCGCGGGCCGGTCAGCGTGTCGACGACGATGGCGCGGCGCGGAGTCATGATCACCGCCGACAGCGTCGGGAATCCCCCGGCGTCGATGTGGTGCGTCCACACGTTCGGCGCCAGCTGCTTCATGGTGTCTCCCCCTTCGCGGACTCCGGACCTCGTACGCTCACTCTTCCCCGCCCCTCACGGTTCAGGCGATGACACCGATCGTCTCGGGGGCCAGCGTGAGTCGCTCGACTCCGTCCCCCGTCACCACCCACGTGTTCTCGACGCCGATGGCGCCCACGCCGGGCAGGACGAACTTGGGCTCCAGCGCGAAGACCATGCCCGCCTCGAGCTCGAGGTCGCTGCCGGTGAGCACCGGCAGCTCGTCGAGCTCGATGCCGATGCCGTGGCCCACGTAGGGTACCCGGCCGGCGCCGTGTCCCATGAAGTTCGCGGCCAGGCCGGCGCCCTCTGCGGCCGTTCGTGCGGCCTCCCACACGTCGCGGCACGACGCGCCGGGCCGGGCCGCAGCCGTGGCCGCTTCCTCCACACGCAACGCGGCGTCGTAGGCATGCAGGAGCCCGGCGCTCAGCGGCCCGATGGAGTACATGCGCGTGAAGTCGGCCATGTAGCCGTCGCGCACGGGCACGAAGTCGAAGACGACGGGCTCGCCGCGGCCGATGCGCCGGAAGCTCGCCCCCTGCGCGACGGACGGGCTGAGCCCCGTGCCGGCCAGCGGTGTGTCGAGATAGCTCGGCACGCAGCCGCTGATGCCGGTGAGCAGCTGCCCGTAGAACATCTCCTGGTTGAAGCCGCGCATGCGGATGTAGCCCTCGTGACCGAGTCGCCGCGCCTCCGCCTCCACCTTGCCGGCGAACTCGACCTCCGTGAGTCCCTCCTCGAGGATCCCGGGGATGAGGCGGCTGACTTCATCGGCCACGCGTGCCGCGGCGCGGATGCGCTCGACCTCCCACGGTGACTTCACTGCCCGCTGCCGCACGATATCGCGGCCGACGTCCTCGAAGGAGGCGCCCGCCAGGAGCTTCTCCAGGCGCCGGAAGTAAGCGACGGGCAACACATCCAGCTCGAGGCCAAGCCGCGGTGCCAGGGCGCCGTAGCGCTCGGCGATGAGCCGCGGCAGCTCCTTCGGCGAGGGCAGATCGACGATCGCGCCGAGCGCCGACTCGAGGCGGGCGCGCTCGGCGACCTTGCGCACGAAGAGCGTCGGCTCGCCCTCGGCCGGGACGTACAGGAACGACTGCTGGACCGTCCCCGCGAAGTAGAAGAGGTCGGCGTTCTGCTGGAGAAGGGCGGCGTCGAGGCCGCGGTCGGCGAGGCGGGCCTGCAGGCCGGCGATCCGGCCCGCCAGTTCCTCCGCCGGCGCGAGCGCCGCGCCCGGCTGGACCAGTTGCGCTTGCTGAACGGTCGTCACGTCGGTCCCGTCAAAGCCCGAAACTCACCACGCTCCACCAGGCGAGAGCGAGGAGGATGAGGACGATGCCGAGCACGGCGAGCCCGTCGGGCATCTCGAAGGGGCGGCGCGGGTCCTTGCGCCCGCCGAGCATCATCGCCAGCATCGTGGCCGCGCCGGCGAGCAGTCCGCCGATGTGCGCCTGCCACGAGATGCCGCCCCTGAACGAGAAGACCAGGTTGATCACCAGCAGGAACAGGACGTTGCCGAGCAGCGCCCGTGACTGGAAGTCGCGGCCCCGGTTGAGGAAGGCGTGCACCGCGAGCGCGCCGAACAGGCCGAAGATCGCTCCCGAGGCGCCCACCACCGTGACGTTGAAGGGCGCCGCCAGCAGGACGAGCACCGAGCCGGCGAACCCCGAGATGAAGTAGAGGATGACGAACTTGACCCGGCCGACCGCCGCCTCGATGAACCCGCCGATGAGCCACAATGCCCACATGTTGAAGGCCAGATGGATGATGCCGGCGTGCAGGAACATGCTCGTGAACATGCGCCAGTAGTCGTGTCCGACGAAAACCTGGATCGGCGCGAGCCCGCCCAGGTCGACCGTGCCGCGACCCCCGCCCAGCAGGCCCGAGTACCCCGTGGCCAGCTCGATCACGAACATGATCACGTTGAGCGCCATGAGCACCTTGGTCGCCGACCAGCCTGCGGGCGCGCCCATCGTGCCGCCGCTCCATCGCGAGCGCACCTCCCCGCGCGTGACCACCTTGGCCCGCGACCCGCCCGCGTTCTGCTCCTTGACGCACTCCGGGCAGCGGAAGCCCACCGGGGCAGGGATCATGCACTCGTGGCAGATCGGACGCCCGCAGTTGGAGCAGGAGACGCCGGTCTCGCGATCGTGGTGCCGGTAGCAGTGCTTGACATCGATGTCGTCTGGCATCTGCGTCTCGAAGTCCGGCGGCAGGTCGCCGCCGGGAAAGGGGTACACGTTGCTCATGCCCTGTCCTGTTCTGTGTCTGAAACGCGGCCGAACAGGTCGCGCAGCCAGTCTGGCATCGCCATGGAGCGGCCCATCTCGCGGTCACAGACGGCGAGGCGGGTCGAGCCGGTGACGAGCAGGAGCCCGTCCTCGCGCGTGATCTCGTAGTCGAACGAGAACGACGCCGGGCCGACCGCGTCGGCGACGATGGCGACCGTGAGCAGGTCGTCGAGGCGCGCGGGACGGAGATACTTGAGGCGCGCCTCGACCACCGGCAGGATGACGCCACGCGCCTCGACCGCTGAGATGGGATACCCGAGGGAGCGCAGCAGCTCGACGCGCGCGACCTCGAAGTACACGAGGTAGTTGGCGTAGTACACGACGCCGGCGGCGTCGGTCTCGGCGTAGCGCACGCGCACGCGCGTCTCGAAGCGGGTCTGTGACGACGGCGGCGTGCTCACGCAGGCGAGTCTAGCACGGCGCCGGGGCTCGTACTTCCCGGCGGCGCCGGGGCCCGCAGGTCCCGACGGCGCCGGGGCCCGTACGCGGCGAGGGCGGGGCGCCGAGCGCCCCGCCCTCGCGGACGACCGGATGCGATGCGCCGATCAGCCGAAGACGACCTTGGCGGCCTCTTCGAAGACGCCGATGGCGAAGTCCATGTCGGCGTCGCTGATGTTGAGCGGTGGCAGGAAGCGGACGCCGTTGCCCTGGGAACAGGCGCCCATGAGGATCACCTTGTGCTTCTGGCATTCCGCGATGAACGCCTTGGCCACGGCCGCGTTCGGCTCCTTGGTGCCCGGCTGCACGCACTCGATGGCGAGCATGAGGCCTTTGCCGCGCGCCTCGCCGATGGCGGGGTACAGGGCCTGCTGGCCCTTCCAGAACTCGAGCAGCTTCTCGCCCTGCTTGGCGGCGTTGGCGAGCATCCCCTCTTCCTCCATGGCGTCCATGGTGGCGACGCCGGCGGCGCAGGCCACGGCGTTGCCGCCGTAGGTGCCGCCCATGGATCCGGGCAGGCACTTGTCCCAGAGCGCCTTGGGGGCGACGATGGCGCCGAGCGGGTAGCCGGAGGCGATGCCCTTGGCGACCGTGACGATGTCCGCCTTCACGCCGTAGTGCTCCTGACAGAGCCACTTGCCGGTACGGCCGAAGCCGGCCTGGATCTCGTCGATGATCAGGCAGGCGCCGATCTCGTCGGCGATGGCGCGCAGTTCCTGCATGAACTCCGCGGTCGGGACGATGAAGCCGCCCTCGCCCTGGATGGGCTCGACGATGATGGCGGCGACGTCGTCGCCGTAGATCTCGGCACGCAGCACGCGGCGCACGTCCTCGATGGCGTAGGCCGTCGGGTCCTCACTGGCCGGCGTACGGAACGGGTAGCAGTAGCGCGCGTGGTAGATGCCGCCGACGAGCGGCTCATGATGACCGCGGTAGTGCACGGCCGAGTCGGTGAGCGCCATCGTCAGGTGGGTGCGGCCGTGGAAGGCGCCCTGGAAGGCGATGATGCCCGGGCGGCGCGTGGCCTGCTTGGCCAGCTTGATCGCGTTCTCGACGGCCTCGGCGCCGGAGTTCATGAACATGACCTCGTCCAGGCCGTCGGGCATGATGCCGGTGAGCTTCTCGGCCAACTCGAGCATCGGCCCGTGCCGGTAGATGTTCATCTGCGCGTGCGCGACCTTGGCGGCCTGCTCCTGGACGGCCTTGACGACCTTCGGGTGCGCATGCCCGGTGTTGACCACGGCGATGCCGACCACGAAGTCGAGCCACTTGCCGCCGTCGGTGTCGTAGACCCAGCTGCCCTCGGCGTGGTCGATGGTGAT
>DASRZL010000054.1:0-5267 GCA_035686425.1 Thermoleophilia bacterium | reverse complement strand
GCCGTACACGAGCACGCCGCCGGGGCTGTGGAGCGCCTCGAAGATGGTGACGCTGTGGCCCTTGACGGCCATGTCGGCGGCCATGGTCAGGCCCGCCGGACCGCTTCCGACGACGGCGACGCGGCAGCCCGTCTTCGCCGCACGTTTCGGCAGCGTGACCTGATCGGTCTCTCGCTCGAAGTCGGCGGCGAAGCGCTCGAGCGCACCCACGGCGAGCGGGTCGCCCTGCTTGCCCAACAGGCAGAGCTTCTCGCACTGGTCATCCTGCGGGCAGACGCGCCCGCAGATCGCCGGGAGCGCGTTCTTCTCACGGATGCGGCGGGCCGCGCCGGCAAAGTCGCCCTCGGCCACCAGCTTGACGAAGCCCGGGATGTCGATTCCGACGGGGCAACCGTCGACGCAGGCCGGCTTCTTGCACTGGAGGCACCTGCCCGCCTCCGTCATCGCCAGCTCGCTGTCGTAGCCGTAGCTGACCTCCTGGAAGTTGCGGATGCGCAGGCGGGGGTCCTGCTCCGGCTTCTTCTGTCGCGGCGCGCCGGCGAGGATCTTCGCCCGAGTCCGTTTCGGGACCCCGTGCCAAGCGCAGTCGGCGCGTGTGCAGCACGAGAGCGGAGCGACACGGGTGCGGAGGGAGACGTCGATGGTGAAGACGCGAGACTCGCACTCCCCGCACACGCCCTCCGCCTCGACGAGAGAGGTGTGACAGTGCGGGCAGAGGACGTCCGTGGCCACGGCGTCGCCGGTCCAGCAGGTCGAGTACACGCGCTCGCACTCCTCCAGCCGAGGGTTCACCAGGAGGTCGCAGGCGACGTCGCCGACCTCAACGTCGAGGCCGACCCAGACGCGCTTGGTCTGGCCGTCGTACACGTTCAGCGCCGCGTGGCAGTGTGGGCAGAAGCTCGCCAGATCGCCCTGCTGGGCGAGGGTCGTCAGTTCGATGTCAGTGGTGGCCGTCACTGTCGCCTCCCCGTCAGTGAGCCTTGATCGAGGTCAGCAGCGAGATGCGCTCGTCGCGGCCGTACATCTGGTTGCGCTTGATCAGCTCGTCGAAGTCCACCTTGAAGGCGTCGAAGTGCGGCCCGTCGACACATGCGAACTTCGTCTCGCCCCCGACGCTGCAGCGGCAGCCCCCACACATACCGGTGCCGTCCACCATGATCGGGTTGAGACTCACCTCGGTGGGCAGGCCGTAGATGCGCGTCATGTCGGTGACCGCGCGCATCATGATCAGCGGCCCGACGGCGATCACCCGGTCGATGTGCTCGTGCCGTTCGACCAGCCCCTTGAGCGCGTCGGTGACCTTGCCGTGTACACCGTAGCTGCCGTCGTCCGTCGTCACGATGAGCTCGTCGCAGAGCGAACGCATCTCGTCCTCGAGAATCAAGAGGTCCTTCTGGCGCGCCCCGACCACGCCGATGAGGTGGTTACCGACGTCGCGATGCCCTGTGAGCAGATGGTGCAACACCGCGATCCCCGAGCCGCCGCCGATGCCGACGACGGTCCCGTACTTCTCGATCTGCTCAGGCACGCCGAGGGGTCCGCAGAGGTCCTTGATCGCGTCGCCCACGCGGAGAGAGGCGAGCATGGCCGTGGTCTTGCCGACGACCTGGAAGATGATGGTGACCGTGCCGTTGGCCGCGTCGCGGTACGCGACGGTGAGCGGCACCCGTTCCCCCGTCTCATTGACGCGCAAGACGACGAACTGCCCCGGACGGATCTTGCGCGCGATCTGCGGAGCCTCGATCGTCAAGCTGATCAGATCGCGCTTCGTGAGCTCCTGCCGGTCGACGATCTTCTTCATGGTCGGTCCTGTCTGGAGGAGTTGCGGTACGCCCGTCAGGCCGTCTGGCTCTCCGCCGCCGACAACCGGTGGGCCACGTCCTCCCAGTAGGAGGCGACGCCCTCCTCGACCTCGTCCGAGTGCACGGCCTCGAACTCCGCCGTGAGCTCGAGGAGGTCGTTCGAGGTGAGGTAGTGCTGGGCGGTGTCGAAGAAGAGCTCCTCCTCGACCGCGATGTGGCAGCGCACGACTTCGATGTACTCGCGCAGGCGAGCCGCGAAGTCCGAAGCCGCCGCCCGGTCGTCCCGGCTCATCGTCTCGAGGCTCATCTCGAGACCGTCGAGTTTGGCGCGGCACCACTCGTGCTCGCCGATCATCTGCTCGAGCGGCTCGTCCTGGTCGGTCATGCCGCGCCGGCGGCAGCGCGCGTAGAGCAGGTCCGCTTCCTTGGGGTCGTGAAGGCCGTCGCAGAAGTAGCGGAAGAAGCCGAACATCTCGCCGACGAGGTCGGCGCGCACGATGCCCGTTGCCTCGATGTGGGCGCATTCCATGTCGGCGGCGTCGGCTACCTCCAGCACCAGTCGGTGCTCAGTCTCCAGTATCTTCCTCCAGCCCATGGCTCCTCCTTCCGCGCACGAGCCTTCCGAATCGCACTCTCATGCGACTCCTTTCACAAAGACACTACCCCCTACAACGACATGAAGTGCGTAGTGCACACATAAATAGGGTGTTCACCTGAGCCGGTGACCGAGCGTGACGCTCGGCGAGACCCCAGCCGCTATCATGACGAGCCAGGAGATGCCGTTCGCGAGCGATGCCGGCGAGCGGCGCGGACGGTCGGCGGCGACGGACGGAGGGCGGCATGGGCGAGACGCGTGGGGCGGCGGGCAAGGTAGTGCTGGCGCTCGACACGGGGACGACGAGCGGGCGGGCGCTCGTGATCGACGCCTCCGGCGTCGTGCTCGCGAGCGCCCAGCGGGAGGTCGGCCTCAGCTACCCGCACGCGGGTTGGGTCGAGCAGGACGCGGAGGAGCTCTGGCAGGCGCAGCTGGCCACAGCTCGCGGGGCGTTGGAGAAGGCCGGCGTGCCCGCCTCCGGCATCGCCGGCCTCGGCATCGCCAACCAGCGAGAGACGACCGTCGTCTGGGACCGGGCGACGTCCGTCCCGGTCGCCCCGGCGATCGTCTGGCAGGATCGGCGCACCGCGGGGTTCTGCGAGGAGCTGCGTG
The DNA here is from genome assembly GCA_035686425.1 of Thermoleophilia bacterium. Classification (GTDB taxonomy): domain Bacteria; phylum Actinomycetota; class Thermoleophilia; order UBA2241; family UBA2241; genus CAIXSE01. The sequence continues at coordinate 2,258 of DASRZL010000054.1, read as the reverse complement.
ACGCCGGCGCCGAGGCGATGGTGCGGCGCAAGACCGGGTTGCTCCTCGACCCGTACTTCTCCGGCACCAAGCTGCGCTGGCTGCTCGACAACACGCCGGGCGTGCGCGAGCGCGCCGAAGCCGGCGAGCTCGCCTTCGGCACTGTGGACTCCTGGATGGCGTGGCGTCTCAGCGGAGGGCGCCGGCACGTGACGGACGCGACCAACGCCTCGAGGACGCTGCTCTACGACATCCGCGAGGGCGACTGGGACGACGAGCTGCTGGCGCTCTTCGGGGTGCCTCGTGCGCTCCTGCCCGAGGTGTGCGACAGCAGCGGCGTCCTCGGCGAGAGCGACCCGGCGCTCCTCGGCGCGGCCGTTCCCATCGCCGGTCTCGCCGGCGACCAGCAGGCCGCGCTCTTCGGGCAGGCCTGTACGCGACGCGGCATGATCAAGGTGACCTACGGCACCGGGTGCTTCCTGCTGCTCCACATCGGTGAGACGCCCGTGGCCGCGCCTGCCGGCCTCGTCAGTACGGTGGCATTGCAGCGCGACGGTCGGCGCACCTACGCACTCGAGGGCAGCGTGTTCATCGGCGGGGCCGCCGTCCAGTGGCTGCGAGACGGCTTGGGCATCGTGAGCAGCGGCGCCGAGGCCACCTCCCTCGCGGGGAGCGTGCCGACGAGCGACGGCGTCGTCTTCGTCCCGGCGCTGGCCGGACTCGGCGCCCCGCACTGGGATCCACACGCGCGGGGCGCGGTCTTCGGCCTCACCCGCGGGACCTCGGCCGCTCACGTCGCGCGCGCCACCCTCGAGGGTATCGCCTTCCAGGTCGCCGACCTGTACCAGGCGGAGGCGGATGGCGCCGGCCTGGCGCCCGCCGAGGTGAGAGCCGACGGCGGAGCCGCGGCGAGCGACCTCCTGCTCCAGTTCCAGGCGGACCTGCTGGGCGTCCCGGTCACGCGTGCGGGCCAGCCCGAGGCGACGGCGTTCGGCGCCGCCTGGCTCGCGGGGCTGGCCACAGGCGTGTGGGAGAGTGAGGAAGAGGTCGCTTCCCTCTGGAGCGCCGGTGCGACCTTCACGCCCACTCCGGAGTCGGACACAGACGACCTTCGCCGCCGCTGGAGCGCGGCGGTCGCCGCGGTCAGGGGGTTCGCGCGCGAGACGCAGTGATGGACGCTCCCTCGCGAAGAGTGCGAAGGGGCTCCACGGGGGGCGTCCGGCGCGACCGCTCTGGCGCGCTCAGCGCCGGTGTGGGACCACCATCACCGGCACGCGGCTGTGGTGCAGGAGCTCGAACGGCGTGTGCCTTCCGAGTACGGCGGCGAGGGACCCCTCGCCGTGCGAACCCACGACGATGACGTGCGACCCGCGGTCGCGGGCCACGGTCTCGAGCGCCCGCACCGGATCGTCCCAGACCAGCAGCACTTCGGTCGCGACGCCGGCCTCGCGTATCCGTTCGGCGGCGCGGAGCAGCATGGGCTCTACCGCAGTCTCGACGCGCCGCTCGTAATCGCGCAGCTCCTTGGCGGCGGCGCAGCCCCGGTCGAGCGCGCAGCTGAGTCCGGGCGGCGGGTCGTGACAGTACACGAGGACGATCACCGCGCCCACTGTGTCGCGACCCAGCTCGATGGCCTCGTCGAGCGCCAGCGACGAGCAGGCGGAGCCGTCGTAGCCGAGGACGATGGGATGCGCCATCACCGCTCCTTCCACCAAGCTCTGCCCGCCCCCCGGATTCGACACGGGGCCGGAAGTCCACACGTTGATGGTTCCCGCCGGGGACGTGTGCTAGCCGTCGGCCGCTCCTCGAGGGCCGGCCCGCCTCGGCTCTCGCGCTCAGCGACCCGGCTCCGGTGCCGCGCGCCGACTCAGACGTCGATGAGCGCGCGCAGATTGCGGGCGATAAGCGAGGGAGAATAGTCGAGGCCGCAGCGGGCGAGCTTCTCGCGAGTCTCCGGGGTAAGCTCGCCGTCCGGCGCCCCCGCCAGGATCGTCGCCGACTCGGCCTCGTCGAAGACCTCGGCCGGTGCGATCCGGAGGTCGACCGACGCGTTCTCAGGGCAGGCCTGCTGGCAGCGCAGACACCCGACGGCGCAGTGGTGCCAGGCCGGGTCGACCCAAGCGGGGAAAGGAGCCTCGTCCTCGTTCACCCTGGTGAGGCAGCGGTCCGTCTGCAGGAGAAACCTGTCGGCGCGGATGGCTCCGCTGGGGCAGGCACGCAGGCAGGCGCTGCAGCGTGCGCAGCGGTCGAGTTCCAGCGGCTCGTCCCACGACGGATCA
>DASRZL010000053.1:0-23062 GCA_035686425.1 Thermoleophilia bacterium | reverse complement strand
CTCGCGCTCGAGGCTGCGCACCTGTTGGCTGGCAGCCGGCTGGGTGATGTGCATCTCGTCGGCCGCCAGCGAGAAGCTCTTGCGGTCGACGATCCTGCAGAAAAGGCGTATCTGACGGAGATCCATAAGCGCAGCTTATCTCTTGATGTCGCACAAGGCCAGAGCCGCAATCGGGACGGCGCCTGCGGCTCACCCGGGCGATGGCAGTATGGTGCCCCTCGCCGGTGGTGTCGCGAGCGATGCCGCCGGTGGTACCGCCGGTGACGCGCGTGGTGTCGCCGACAGTATCGCCACCGGTCTCGATCGATGCCGCCGGTGGTACCGCCCGGTGACGCGCGTGGTACCGCCGACAGTGTCGCCGCCGGTACTCGCCGATACCGCTGGTGGTGCCGTTCCCGGTACCGACACGATCGCAGTATCTGTGGCGTCGACCGCCTCAGCCTCGGCCGCCTGAGGCCCTGGTGTTCCGAGCGACGTTCAGGAGGCGGTCTGCTAGTGGGCCCGTTGAAGCCGGTGGCTGGGCCGGCCCGAGCCCGTCGGCGAACCGGCTGAAGCCCGTCGCCAGGTTGTCAGACCAGGGGCGGCGGTGGCTCGTCGGTGGCGTCCTGGACGAGGCGGCCGAGGCGCGCCCGCCGGGAGCGGCGGCGCGCCAGCTCGAGCAGCCGCTCGGCGAACAGCCAGGGATCACGCGGCGGCGACGAGGACGTGCGTGTGTCCTTCTTGCTGAGCACGATATCGTCTGGTCCCACGGCGCGCGTGAGGCGACCGTCGGCGAGCAGCGTGGCTTCCACGGCGCCTGCGGATGACGAGAGCGTGTACGCCGGCGTGCCCAGCGCGGCGGCCTCACGGAGCATCGCGCCGCCGAGCCCGACGACGAAGTCGGCGGCGGCCAGCAGCCCGATGCCATCGACTGCGCCGTCGGGCACGATCACGCCGGGCAGCTCCAGCGCCAGGAGGCGCCGCCGCTGGTCTTGGTCCCGGGCGGCGACGACCAGCGTGAGGTTGCGCCGCCCGGCCAGCCCGTGCAGAAGCTCGGTGAGCCGGGTCTCGTCGGCCGGCGCCGCTTCGTCGGCCGGCAGCCGCATACGCGGCGCGGCCGGCCGCACGACGCCGACGATGTGCCTGCGCCCCACGCCCAGGCGGCTCAACGCTTCCGGGTCCGGCTGCGCGTCGTACAGGTAGTACTCCTCCTTGAACCCCGGGTATCGAAAGAGCTTGTCGGCGGGGGCGCCGGTGGAGGTGACCGCCGCGACCGGCACCGCCTCCGGGACGGCGACCTCGTCGACCAGGCGGACGTTGACGAGGTTGCTGCGCCCGAGCCGTTCTGGCTCGAGGAAGGTCATCTGGGGCACCGCCAGCGTCCACGCGGTGAGCACGAAATCGCTGGCGTGGCTGCCGGCGGCGACGTCGAAGCGGCCGCTCGACGCGGACACGAGGAGTTGCGCCGTTCTGTTGACCAGGCCGACGGCGCGTGTGCCGAGGCTGCCGCCGCGGTGCTGTGTGGTCAGGACGCCGCCGAGGCCGTAGCGCTGGAGGACGAGCTCGGCGCCGGCGAAGCGGCGCGCCGTGAGCGTCACCGTGTGTTCGGCGTCCTCAAGACGGCGCACGATGGGCGCGAAGAAGACGACGGCGGAGGCGTCGGTGATGTCGACCCAGATCCTCACAGAGTCAAGGGTTCGGTGCGCCGGCCGTCACGCCTGCCGGAGCGGGCGAGAGGTGTAACCCTGGCGGGGGACGCAGAGCCTGGGCCGGGGCCGCGGACCTGGACTGGGGACGCCGAGCCCTGGCGGGGGACGCAGAGCCTGGGCTGGGGACGCAGAGCCTGGGCCGGGGACGCCGAGCCTGAGATGGGGAGGTCGCGCCATGGCCGGCAGGCCGAGCTCGGGTCGGGGACGCCGGACCACTTCGGCCCGCGTGAGCCGCGCCGGCCGTCAGGCGAGCCCGGCTGCGACCGCCGCCGCCACTTCCTTGACCTGCTCCTCGGTGAGGTTCGGGTGCATGGGGAGGGCGAGGTTGGTCGCGGCGGCTTCATCGGTACGCGGGAAGTCGCCCAGCTTGTGGCCTTGATCGGCGAACGCCGGCTGGAGCTGCAGTGGGGTGGTGTAGTACGCGGCGCAGTCGACCTGGCGCTCCTTGCACGCGGCGGCGATATCGTCGCGGCGCGGGTGGCGTATCACGTAGAGATGGTAGACGTGCGTGAGGCCGTCGGGCACGGCCGGACGCACGACGTCGTCGGGCAGGTACGCGTCGTACCACTCGGCTACGAGGGCACGGCGGCCGTTCCACTCGTCGATGACCTCGAGCTCGATGCGCAGGATCGCGGCCTGGATCTCGTCGAGTCGCGAGTTGAAACCGATGTCGGTGAACGTCTTCTTGTCCTTGCTGCCGTGGAAGCGCAGTTCGCGGGCGCGCTGGACGAGCACCTCGCTGTGACCGGTGACGAGACCACCGTCGCCGTAGCCGCCGAGGTTCTTGGTCGGGAAGAAGCTGAAGACGCCCATGTCGCCGAGACTGCCGGCCCGGCGTCCGTCGTAGGTGGCGCCCCAGGCCTGGCAGGCGTCCTCGACCACGGCCAGGCCGTGAGCCTCGGTCACCTTGCGGATGGCGTCGGCGTCGGCAGGGAGGCCAAAGAGGTCGACGGGCATGACCGCCTTGGTGCGTGGCGTGATCGCCGCCTTGATCGCGTCCGGATCGATGCAGAGCGTGTCCGGGAGGATATCGACGAACACCGGTTTGGCCCCGGACTGGGCGATAGCCTCGGGCGTGGCGTAGAACGTGAAGGGCACGGTGATGACTTCGTCGCCGTGCCCGATCCCCAGGGCGCGCAACGCGATGGTCAGGCCGTCGGTCCCGTTGGCGACGCCGACGGACCCGGTCGTTCCCATATAGGCCGAGGCCTTTTCCTCGAAGCCCTTGACGTTCGGGCCGAGGATCACCCGCCCGCTGCGCAGCACCTGGAGAACGGCGTCCTCGATGCGGTCCTGCAGCTCGGCGTACTGTCCTTTGATGTCCATGAGTCCGACGGCCATGTTGGACGCCTCCTTGCGGCGGGGGAAGTCGAGCCCGGAACCTACCACAGGCCTGCGGAGGGCGGCCACCGGACGGGGGGTGTTCGCCCGCGCGCCGCCCGGTACGGTACGCTGTCGCGCATGCAATCCATCATCGATACCCTCGTGCAGTGGGCGACCGGGATGATCGGCGACTGGGGTCTGCCGGCCGTCTTCTTCCTGATGCTGCTCGAGAGCGCGTGCATCCCCGTGCCCAGCGAGGCCATCATGCCCTTCGCCGGCTTCGCCGTGAGCGAGGGCACCATGACGCTCCTCGGCATCACCGTCGCCGGGGTGGCCGGCAACGTCGTCGGCTCCTGGATCGCCTACTGGGTCGGGCTGTACGGCGGGCGCCCGTTCATCGACAAGTACGGCAAGTACATCCTGCTCCGCCACCACCACGTGGAGCTGGCGGAGCGCTGGTTCGCCAAGTACGGAGCAGCGACCGTGTTCTTCACCCGTTGCCTGCCGATCGTGCGCACCTTCATATCGCTGCCGGCCGGCATCGCCAGGATGCCGTTCTGGAAGTTCACGCTCTACACGCTGCTGGGCTGCATCCCGTGGGTGTTCTTCCTCGGCTGGCTGGGGACGCGTCTCGGCGAGCACTGGGAAGACATCCGCCCGTACCTGCACTACGCGGACTACGCGGTGGTCGCGGCGCTCGTCGCGATCGTCGTGTGGGCGTTCCTCAGATGGCGCAGGAATCGCGCCCACGGCGGCCCGGGCCCCGAGGAATACGGGGACGAGGCGTGAGCGGCTCCGCTGACGCGCCTGGTTCGAGCTGCCGGGTGCGGGTCCCGGCGACCACCGCCAACATCGGCCCGGGGTTCGACTGTCTCGGCCTTGCCCTCGACCTGTGGAACGAGGTCGGATTCTCACTCGAGGGCGAGGGCATCGTCGTCACGGTCGAGGGGCCGCATCCGGACGGTCTGCCGAGGGACGAGCGCAATCTCGTCGCGCAGGCGTTCCTGCGGCTCTGCGAGGAGGCCGGCAGGGCCGCGCCGGCCGGTCTGCGCATCCACTGCGACATCCGCGTGCCGATGTCGTCCGGCCTCGGCTCGAGCTCCACGGCGATCGTGGCCGGACTGCTCGGCGCCAACACGCTCGTGGGCCGGCCGCTCGACCGCTACGGCGTCCTCGAGCTCGCCGCCGACATGGAGGGCCACCCGGACAACGTCGCGGCGGCCCTTTTCGGCGGCCTCACCATCGTGGTCCAGAAGGACGACCGGCTGCTGACCAAGAAGATCCTCGTCCCCGAGGTGCACGTGGCGCTGGCGGTGCCGAACCTGCCCGTCAGCACCGGCACCGCCCGAGCCGAGCTGCCGACCCAAGTCTCCATGGCCGACGCGGTGTTCAACCTGCAGCGCACGCCGCTCGTGGTGGAGGCGCTGCGCACCGGCGACTACGAGCTGCTCAGCCAGGTGATGGACGACCGCCTGCACCAGGCCTCCCGTCTCAAGCACATCCCGGGAGGCCGCGCCGCCTGGTTCGCGGCGCTCAGCGCCGGGGCGGCGGCGGTCGCCGTCTCCGGTTCGGGGCCGAGCCTCATCGCTTTCGTGAGTCTGGCCACGGACGCTTCGCGCATCGCCCGCGTGATGGCCGAGGCGTTCGCCGCCGAGGGCGTGACGGCGATCCCGCTCGGTCTGGCCGCGTCGGCGGCCGGCGCCACCGTCGCCGCGTAGCCGCGCCCGGCTTTCTGGCCGCCCGGCTATCTTCACCTTCCGGCCGCCTGCCAACACCGGCGCGGGCGGCCCTGCCCCCCGCGGGGTACAGTCCGTATATGAGCGTCGGCTATGAACTCGTCGAGCACACCGCCGACATCGGCGTGCGCGCCTGGGGCGCGACGCCCGAGCAGGTCTTCGAGGAGGCCGCCCGGGCACTCTTCTCGCTCGTCTGCGACCCGCGCGAGGTCGACGAGCGAGAGACCGTCGAGATCAAGCTCGAGGCCGAAGGCATGGACCTGCTGCTCGCCGCGTGGCTGAACGAGCTGCTCTACGTCTTCGAGGCACGCAAGCTGGTGCTCACCCGGTTCGACGTGCGGGAACTTGGTGAGCACTCTTTGCGCGCCCGCGTCACCGGCGAGCCGCTCGACCTGCGCCGGCACGTGCTCTGCGGCGGGGTCAAGGCGGCGACGCTGCACGAGCTCGCACTCGAGCAGCGTGACGACGGTTGGGAGGGCTTCGTCCTCCTCGATGTGTGACGCCGGCCCGGCCCGCGGGTTGCCCGGCGCCCAGCTGAAGACAGGCGGACCATGCGGATCGAGCGGACAGCCGAGTTCACGTACGAGATCGCGCCCGAGCCTCCCATGCGCGTGCCGGGGCGCGTGTACGCGCACGCGAGCCTGTTCGAGCAGGCCGGTCACGAGGAGGCGCTTCAGCAGGTCGCCAATGTGGCGACGCTCCCGGGCGTGGTCACCGCGAGTATCGCCATGCCGGACATCCACTGGGGCTACGGCTTCCCCATCGGCGGCGTCGCGGCCATGGACGAGGCAGACGGCGTGGTCTCGCCGGGCGGCGTCGGTTTCGACATCAACTGCGGCGTGCGGCTGGTGCGGACGAGCCTCGGCCTCGAGGACGTGCGGCCGCGGCTCGAGCCGCTCATGCAGGAGCTCATGCGGCGGGTCCCACAGGGCGCGGGGCCGCGCGGCGCCCTGTCGCTCAAGGAGGGCGAGCTCGAGCGGCTCGCCGAAGAGGGAGCCGCGTTCCTCGCGCGCCGCGGCCTGGCCACGCAGGAAGACCTCTCGCGCACCGAGGAGGGCGGCGTCATGCCCGGGGCGGAGGCCGCCGCCGTCAGCCGACGCGCGCTCGAGCGCGGGCGCACGCAGGTCGGTAGCCTTGGCTCAGGAAACCACTTTCTCGAGGTGCAGGTCGTGGACGAGGTCGTCGACGAGGATGCAGCGAGCGCCTTCGGCGTCGGCATCGGCCAGATCGTCGTCATGATCCACTCGGGGTCACGTGGGTTCGGCCACCAGATCTGCACCGACCACGTGGCGCGGATGGCGAGCGTGGCGGCGCGCCACGGCATCGAGCTGCCCGACCGGCAGCTCGCCTGCGCGCCGCTCGGCTCGCCCGAGGCCCGCGAGTATCTCGCGGCGATGGCCTGTGCCTCCAACTTCGCTTTCGCCAACCGGCAGATGATGATGCACGAGGTCCGCGGCGCTCTCGAGCAGGTCTTCCAGGCGAGCTGGGAGCGCCTCGGCGTGGAGCTCGTGTACGACGTCGCGCACAACATCGCGAAGCGCGAGGTGCACGTGGTGGACGGGCGCGAGCGCGCCGTGCGCGTGCATCGCAAAGGGGCCACGCGTGCGTTCGGACCCGGGCATCCGGACGTCCCTCCGGAGTACCGGGCCGCCGGCCAGCCGGTGATCATCCCCGGCGATATGGGCACCGAGAGCTGGCTGCTCGCCGGCACGGACAAGGCGATGCGCGAGACCTTCGGCTCCACGTGTCACGGGGCGGGCCGCCTGCTCTCCCGGCACGCGGCCCGCAAAGTCAAGAGCGGTGCCGACGTGCGCCGCGAGCTTGAGGACGGTGGCGTCGTCGTGAAGACGGCCTCGGTCGGCTCGCTCGCGGAAGAGGCGTCGTACGCCTACAAGGATGTGGCCGACGTCGTCGCCGTCGTGGACGCCGTCGGCCTCTCGCGCAGGGTCGCGCGGATGCGGCCGCTCGGCGTGCTCAAGGGGTGAGCGGCCGCTGCGGCCGGTGAGGCGCCGGGCGGGGCGCTGCGCGCCTCAGCCGGCGCCGAGCCGAGTGGCCTCTTCTTTGGTCGCCTCGACGATCGTCCTGTAGACCTCGCGAAGCGCGTCCTGGGAGAGCGGACCCTTGTTCGCGCGCGAGAGGAAGGTGACCATCCACTCCTCGCGCTCCGGGTTGTACATGTCGACCCCGTGCTCGGCCTTGTAGCGCCAGAGCTTGTCGACGAGCGTCAGCCGCTTGTTGATCAGATCGATGATCTTGAGGTCGTTGTCGCTGATCTGATCGCGGAACTGCTTGATGACCGGGTCGTCACTGGGGATGCTCACTCAGGGGGCCTTTCGTCGGGTGTGCGGGTGCGGAGGGCGGGCGCGCTAGTTCTGCGGCGGGCTGCCCGCATCGTCGTCGAACTCGTCGTCGTCTTCCTCATCCTCGTCATCGACGTCTTCGTCGTCGAGGTCGGCATCGTCCTCATCCACGTCGTGGTCGATGAAGTAGGCGTCGTCGTCGGCCGTGACCTCAGCGGTGCGGAAGTCGTCCGGCGTGACCCCCTCGAGGAAGTCGCGGAAGCCCTCGATGATCTCCTCGGTGTCGTCGACCTCGCGCTCGAACTCGATGGCGTTCTCGTCGATGAGCTCCGTGCTGGCGAAGATGGGGGCGTCGGTGCGCACCGCCAGGGCGAGCGCGTCGCTCGGCCGCGAGTCGATGTCGACCTCCTCACCGTCCTTCATGAGGGTGAGGCGGGCGTAGAACGTGCTCTCCTTGAGCTCGGTCACCGTGATGCGCGAGACCTCGGCGTGGAACTGGCCGATGACGCTGGTGAGCAGATCGTGGGTCATCGGCCGCGGCAGGCTGGTGCCCTGCAGCTTGATGAGGATCGCGGCAGCCTCGGGGTGCCCGATCCAGATCGGGAGAAAGCGGTTGCCCTCCACCGTCTTGAGCAGCACGATGGGCTGCTTGCCGATGACGTCGAAGCTGACGCCGTAGATCACCATTTCCTGTACGTCGGTCATGATCTGAGTATACGGCAAGCCTCACGACGCTCACAGCGATGACAACACTTGTTGCGGGCGGCCTCGGGCGGCGTGAGCTGCCGAGGCCTGCGCCGGCTGCGTCCGGCGTCAGGCGCCGTGGCGGACAGGATCGTACCTATCGTCGGGACAGGAGAGGACCCGTGGTGACGCCGTCCGGAGTGCCGCGCGGCAGGCTCCGAGCGCGGTTGACGGCCCGCCGCCGCGCTCGTAGACTCCAAGACCCCTGTGGGCGCATAGCTCAGTCGGTTAGAGCGCTTCTCTGATAAGGAAGAGGTCCGTGGTTCGAATCCACGTGCGCCCACCAGCGATTTGCAGCGAAATCGCGATTCTCCCCGTCCACTCGACCCTGCTTCTGCAACCATTCTGCAACCCAAATGCGCGGTTGTGGGTGGCACGGGCCGGGGCTGGCTGGGACTCGTTGAGACGTGCGTCACTCCTCGGCAAGGTGCACCGGCAGCACGGACGTGGCCAGCGTCCCGACGAGGGAGTCACACCACTCCTGGGGACTTGACCCGCCGGAGCCCTTCGCGGAGCCGCCGCGACGTGATTCCTTCGTCAGTCCGTGGACCATTGTGGTCCAAGCGCCTCCTCGCGTGTCCCACCGTGTAGAGGGCGTAACAGCCCAAGCGTTGACTCGCGGTCCGGATGCGTGGTACGCTGTCTTGATGGTTGCCAGATGGCAACTAGCGACCGTCCGGCTGGCTGCGGTGGGTCGTGGTCGTGGTCGTCGTCGCGCGACCGGCAGAGATCGAGAAGGCGACTTGGGCGGGGTGTGATGGGCACATCCGAGTGGATCGTCGTCATATCGGTGGTGGGAGCCCGCCTGCTGCTCCCTCTTGCCATCCCGTACTTCCCGCTTGTTGGCATCATCGCGTGTCTCATCCTCGACGCCTTCGATCAGGTCATCTTCCGCCAGTTCAAGGCCATCGACCTGAGCGGCTACCAGCAGTACGACAAGGCGCTCGACATCTACTACCTGGCCATCGCCTTCACCGCCACGATGCGCAACTGGACCAGCCGTCCCGCGTTCAGGACGAGCCAGTTCCTGTGGTTCTACCGCCTTGTCGGCGTGGTCGCGTTCGAGCTCACCCAGGTGCGCGTCATCCTGCTCATCTTCCCCAACACCTTCGAGTACTTCTTCATCTTCGTCGAGGCCGTGCGCCTGCGCTGGAAGCAGTCCCACATCGGCTGGTGGACGGCGATCGTCGGCGCGGCGATCATCTGGGTGTTCATCAAGCTGCCGCAGGAGTACTGGATCCACATCGGCAAGTGGGACACGACGACGGTCATCAAGACGATACTCACGACCCCGGCGCTGCTCATCGCCGTCGTCGGTGGTGCGGTGCTGATCGTTGCCGCCTTCTACTGGGGCATCAAGCGCAACGCCCCGCCTGGCGACCACCCCTTCACGCTCAGAGCCGACCCGCTGCCGCCCGAGTGCCGGGGCGCCGATCTCTATCGCACGGCTCGGGTCGCCGAGAAGCTGTTCGACTGGGCGCTCGCCGAGAAGGCTGTCTTCCTCGGCCTGGTCAGCGTCATCTTCGCGCAGATCTTGCCTGGCGTGGCGCTGAGCAACTTCGGCGTGCTCATCTTCGTCAGCGTCTTCGTGACCATCAACGCTCTCGTCAGCCAGGCGATGGCGCGCCGTGGCCGCGCCTGGAACTCGGTGGCGGTCGAACTCGGCGGCATGGCCATCGTCAACCTCGTGATCGTCCTCCTGATGCAGTTCTTCGACCGTGTGGTCGGGATCATCGACAACCCGGCCCCCGTCGGCACGACGCTCTTCTTCGTGTTCCTCGTGACCGTGCTCACCGTCCTGTTCGACCGCTACCGCACGATCCTCACGGCGCGGGGCGTACTGGAGCGCACCAGCACTACGTGATCGAGGAGTACCCTGAGCCGCTCGTCCGACGACGAGGCCGAGTGAAGCCCTGGGAGGAGCGCCATGTCCTCAGAAGTAGGAGCGCAGTCCATGGGCGCCCGCCGACGCGAGCGCTATCGGGAGATCGCCTCGATCCTCTGGGACGAGCGCGTGCTCTTCCTCTTCAAAGACACCGGGGTAGGTGAACACGCCCCGCGCGGGGCGTCGCTGGCAGAGATCTCGGACGACGCACCCGAGCTGCAGGGCCGTAGGGCGCCGCGCGAGGTCCGCGTGCGCCGCGCGCTCGAGCGCCTCGGGCCGACGTTCGTCAAGATCGGCCAGCTCCTCGCCACCCGCCAGGACCTCGTCTCCCCGAGCTTCGCAGCTGAGCTCGCGAAGCTGAAGGACGATGTTCCCACCGTGCCGTTCGACCAGATACAGCCGCTCATCACAGCCGAGCTGGGGGGAGACCCGAAGGAGCTCTACGCGGACTTCGATCCCGAGCCCCTGGCCGCGGCATCCATTGGTCAGGTCTATCGCGCCAAGCTCCACGACGGGCGCGACGTCGTCGTCAAGGTGCAGCGGCCCGGCACGGCCGAGGTCATGGAGGTCGACTTCGAGATCATCACTCGCTGGGCCCAGACCGCCACCAGACGCACGGAGTGGGGACGCGCCAGCGACGCCGCCGGGTTGGCGACCGAGTTCGTCACCGCGCTGCGCTCGGAGCTCGACTACCAGGGCGAGGCGCGCAACCTGACGCGCTTCCGTGAAGCCTTCGCCGACGATCCGAGCATCGCCTTTCCCGAGCCGATCGGCGAGTTGACCACGTCGCGCGTGCTCACGATGGAGTTCCTGGACGGCGTCCCGGGGACGCACCCGGAGCTCATGGACGCTGCAGGCATCGACCGTCGCGAGGTCGTCGAGGCGGGCACGCGCTGCTACCTGCGGCAGATCTTCGAGCTCGGCTTCTTCCACGCGGACCCCCACGAGGGCAACCTGTTCGCCCTGCGCGATGGCCGCGTGGGCTTCGTCGACTTCGGCCGGGTGGGGTGGGTATCCGAGCGCCATCGAGCACGCGTGTTCGACCTCATGCTGAGCTTCGTCGAGGGCGACGACGCCGCCGCCACCGATGTGCTCGTCTCGATGATGTCCGCCGGACCTCGGCTCGAGATCGCGACGCTGCAGCGCGAGATGGGTCGCATGATCGACTCGTACCAGCGACGCGGAGCCGGCGCGGATCTTTCAGAGGTCTTCGAGCGCCTCTTCGCCGTGGTGCGCGAGCAGGATCTGCGCATGCCGACCGAGTTCGTGGTGCTACTCACCACCCTCGCCGTCGTCGAGGGCGTCGCTATGAAGATCGCACCCGACTATCGGCTGACCGACACTGTCGCGGCGTATGCGGGCACCGCGATGCCGGAGCGCCTCAGCCCCGATCAGCTCAAGCAGGTGGCTGTGCGCACGCTGGCGCGCTACACGCACCTGCTCGACGACCTCCCGGTCGGGGTCTCGCGAGCATTGCGGCGGGCCAGCGAGGGGGAGTTCCGCATGGCCGTGCGGCCATCGGACTACGACCGCTTCCTGGACCGCGTGAGCGACCTCGTCGTGCGGCTCTCGCTCTCGATTCTGCTGGCCGCCTTCGTGGTAGGGTTCTCCGTCATCGTCGCCCTGCAGCCCGACAACCGGGCCGTCAACGCCTCGGCCGAGGCGGTGCTCTTCGTGGCGACGGTCTTCACCCTGTGGTGGATGATCAGCCTGGTGCTGGGCTACCGTCGCCGCAAGCGTTGACCGAGGAGTCGACGTCAACGCACCGGCGCGGGCGGTCTCAGAGGAAGTAGCTCAGCTTGTCCGCGCCCCAGTCGACAAGGCGCGTCCAAAGGTCGGTCGGGGCCTCGCCCGGCCGGCTGACGGCGATATCGGGGCCGAACAGGCGCTGCTCGAAGAGGTCGGCCGCCTGGTCGTCCGCGACGACCACCCCGACCTCATAGGCGCGGTACAGCGACCAGGCGTCGAGGTTGACCGTCCCGAACAGGACGGTGCCGTCGACCACGAGCACCTTGCCGTGAACGACCGCGTCCGGGTACTCCCAGATCTCTATTCCCGCGTCGAGCATGCGGCCGTAGTGGTGACGCAGCGCGGCGCTGTGGATGGCGCTGTTGGACCCTCGCGCGACCAGCAGCCGGACCTTCACCCCGCGACCGGCGGCGGCGATGATGCGGTCGACGAACTCGTCCTCGGTGAAGTACAGATTGGTGATGTCGATGCGGCGCCGGGCGTCGTCGATCAACTGCCGGCTTGCCTGAAGCGCCGAGACATCGCGAGCGTGTGCGGTGCCGACGACGCAGGCCGGCTTGTCGCCCCGATCGCCGGGCTCGGGGAAGTAGGGGGCGAGCGCGGCGACGTCGCCGTCGAGGGGGCCGCCGTGGGCGCGGAACGTCGTCAGGAACGCCAGCTGGAGCTGCCGGACCACGTTGCCGGTGAGGCGCGTCATCACGTCGTGAAATCTACCGTTGGCGAAGTGATCCTCGATGCCGGCGCCGCCGATATACGCGACGCGCCCGTCGACAAGCAGCAGCTTGCGGTGTTCGTAGTGACCGACCTGCCGCAAGCTCCACTCGAGGTCGCGGTCAGGCCACAAACCCGTCTCAAACGGCGGAAGCACGTCGTTGACGACGATTTGGGCTCCAGCAGCGGCGAGGTCATCGTACATGGCGTCGGCATTCTGGCTGGGACGGCTGCCGTACGAATCCACCACGAGACGCACCTCGACGCCGCGGCCGACGGCGGCCTCGAGCGCCCCGGCGAACTCGTCGCCCACCTCCCCGGGCGTGAAGCCGAACTGCAGGATGTGGACCGAGCCCCGGGCGGCACGGATGTCGTCGAGCATGCGGGGGAAGAAGCGCCTGCCCTCCGGCAGGGGGTCCACGGTCGCAGCGGTCGACCACGCGAACTGCGTCCCCAGGTCAGAGACCGTGACGTCGTCGCGGCTCACGATGTCGGCCGTGGCCCGCAGGGCGCCGTCAGCGGTGACAGCCGTCGTCGCAGGCGGCCAGCTCGGCGGCTCGGCCATCCGCAGCACGCCCCACCACAGCGCCGTCCACGTGCCCCCGATGACCAAAGCAAGTGCGAGCGGCGTCCGCCATCTCGACCGCCGGAAGCCCCGGGGACTGTTGACGCTCACTGTGCCCACGTGGTGGACCTCCTCCGACGTCCCAATCGTATTCGATGGTCTTCCGTGGAGGTAGTCGGCGCGCCGGCGAGCCAGGCGAGCGTCGCGACGCGCGGGTGGTCCTAGGGGCACGCCGTTGGCCGCGACGGAGCTCGCCGGTGCGGGCGGCCGTCTGATTCGGCCGTTTCAGCGAAGCCCCCGCCAACCCATGGACCCGCCGAGACCAGGCCCGAGCCCCAGCAGACCCACGGGATCCACTGCCACAGCGTGGCTCGATCCTGGACGCGGCGCGGCCCTATGCCGATGCCCACCGAGTCACGACCGGCGGGCTGGATCATCGTCCGGGCCGCTATCGCCTCCGCGCCCGATCATGCGGAGCTCCAGCTCAACCAGTGCATCGAGCACCTGCTCCTCGTCCAGGTCCTCGAGGCTCGTCACGGTGAGGAGCACACGCTCCATCACGCTCCACCCCAGCAGCAGGGCAGCGAGGGCTGCAGCTCGCTCCCGAAAGCCGCTCGCGACCTCGTGTGCAAGATGACCGTGGGCAGCATCCGGGAGGGAGCGTATGCTTCATCTGCCGGGCGTCGCTTGTCAGCACGCGACGGCGTCGACCAGCGAAGCGGAGGAGAAGGCGTGAGTACATGTCGTGATGAGGTTCTTGCCGCGGCGCATGCACTGCTTTCTCGGAGCAGCTCCGACACATTCACGATCGATCAGGTGATCCGCGAAATGCGTGCGCGCAAGACCCACTACAAGGAGAGCACGGTTCGAACTCATGTGACCTCAAGGATGTGTGCGAACGCGCCCGACCACCATGGCACTGTCTACGACGACTTCGTACGGGTGGGCCACGGGGAATATCGATTCCGCTCGCGCGCTTCTCGCGGCCACGTAATTGCAGAGTCCTCTGACGACAGTGCGGTAGTAGCTCCTCTTCCGGCTCCGCCAGATCTGAATGTGCCCCAGGTTCTCATGGCTGTGAGTGATCCGGGTTCGGTCGCGTCTCGCGGAAGGATCGGTCTGGTCGGCTGTGTGAAGTCGAAGCTCGACCATGTCGCTCCGGCGGGAGAGCTCTACACCTCCGACCTCTTTCTCGGCAGGAAGGCCTATGTGGAGCGCAGCTGCGGACGCACCTTCAGTTCCGTCGCGGTCGAGCTGGCCGCCATGGTGCTCGTCAACCTCAGCGTCGTGGTCGCCCTCCAGGTCCTCGAACGCGTACTGGGCCTGATCGACTCTCCCGCCCCCGTCAGCACGACACTGTTCATCATCTTCCTGGTGACCGTGATCACCGTCCTCTTCGACCGCTACCGTACCGTGTATATGGCGCGCCGCATGCTTGAGGATGCCGGCGGTGAGGTCGCTCCTCACGAGGGCCGCCCCGCATAGGAGGGAGAGAGTTCCGTGATGAACGGCGAGAGAGCGCGAACCGCGCCCCAGGCCTTCCACGTGATGGCGAAGCCTACGGGGTCTCGCTGCAACCTGCGCTGCGACTACTGCTTCTTCCTCGAAAAGGCCAGTCTCTACCCGGGAAGCGACTTCCGCATGACCGACGATGTCATGAGTTCGTACGTGAGGCAGTCGATCGAAGGCCAGCGCGTCCCACATGCCACGATCGCATGGCAGGGCGGCGAACCGACCCTCATGGGCCTCGACTTCTTCCGGCGCGCCATGGAGGTCGAACGAGCCGCCACACCCCGCGGGGTGACGGTGGAGCGCACGCTGCAGACCAACGGCGTGCTGCTCGACGATGAATGGGCGAGCTTCCTCCACGAGCACGGCTATCTGGTGGGGCTCAGCCTCGATGGGCCGCGAGAGATGCACGACGCGTTCCGCCATGACGGAGCCGGTCGATCCGTCTTCGACCAGGTCGTGGACGCCGCCCGACTCCTCCAGCGCCACAAGGTGGACTTCAACGTCATGTGCGCCGTCCATGCCGTGAACAGCGAGCACCCCCTGGACGTCTACCGGTTCTTCCGCGATGAGCTCGGGGCACGGTTCATCCAGCTGATCCCGATCGTTGAGATCGAGGCGGCTCCGGTCGGAGACCAGCCCGGCACGGTGACGAACCGCAGTGTCCCACCCGAGGCCTACGGGCGGTTTCTCAATGCCATCTTCGACGAGTGGGTGCGCCACGACGTCGGCGAGATGTTCGTGCAGACGTTCGACGGCGTGCTCGCGTCGTACGTTCGCGGATACTCCTCACTGTGCATCTTCCGTCCGACCTGCGGTGAGGGTGTCGCGCTCGAGCACAACGGCGACCTCTACTCATGCGATCACTTCGTCGACCGGAGATACCTCCTCGGCAACATCACCGAGACGCCACTCCGCGATCTGGTGGATTCCGAGAAGCAGAGGGAGTTCGGCGCCGCCAAGTACGACACGCTCCCTCGCCACTGCAGAGACTGCGAGTTCCTATTCGCATGTGGCGGCGAGTGCCCCAAGAACCGCATCCTCCTGACGCCGGAAGGCGAGCCGGGGCTCAACTGGCTGTGCGCCGGCCTCAAGCTGTTCTTCGCACACACCTCACGGCGGATGCGCTTGATGGCCGAGATCCTGCAACGTGGCGAGGAGGCACGCGAGATCATGCCGATGCTCGCCCAAGAAGCCGCTCGGACCGGCCGCAACGACCCCTGCCCCTGCGGGAGTCGGAAGAAGCACAAGCAGTGTTGCGGTGCGTAGCAGGCCCTTGCACTGATCTGCGACCAGTTGGCCGCCACCTGTCCGCCAGACAGAGTGGCCTCCCTACGACGATGCTCCGGGTGCTTCCGCCAGCTTCTGCATCACACGATCGAGGTTGAAGCTCGCCGGCTTCTGGCGTGGCGGGAACTCCGCGAACTCCTTGAGCGCCTCCGCGACCACTGCCTGAGCGGGAAGCAGCATGAACACATGGTCCAGGAACCACTCCCAATACGAGTTCGAGTCCTCCAAGGCGCGCTCGAACGGGTCGCGCCGCAAGTTGGTGATCCGGGGCATCCTGAGATCCACGAAAGGCTCCGCCCACAAGGCCATCTGGTGTGAGCGCTGCTCCTTGAAGGTGATCTTCCAGTCGTCGACCCTGAGCGCAACCAGTTCTGCATCATCGTTCACGTAGAAGAATCTATCGCGCGGGCTCGTTGCCACTTCTCCAGCGAAGTACGCGTTCATGTCCTTGCCGTCCAGCACCACGTTGAACGTGGCGTCTCCCGCCTTGTGTCCGGCCTTGCACTTCGCGACGATCTCCGGCTCGCCGGCGGCAGCGAGGAATGTCGTCAGCATGTCCTGGAGAGCCGCTATGCCATTGAGCGTCACGCCGGCCTTCCACTTGCCCGGCCAGCGCAGGAAGCACGGCACGCGATAGGCTCCCTCCCAGTTGGTGTTCTTCTCCTCGCGGAACGGGGTGATCGCCGCATCCGGCCACGTGTTGTAGTGCGGACCGTTGTCGGTCGAGTACATGACGATCGTGTCTTCCGCAAGACCGAGCTCGTCGAGCTTGTCGAGGATCGCCCCCACGTGCCGATCGTGTTCGACCATGCCGTCGTTGTACTCGCCCTGCCCGCTGATGCCACGCAGCTCGTCCTTCACATGCGTGCGCAGATGCATGCGAGTCGCGTTCCACCAAACGAAGAACGGCTTGTCCCCGGAGGCCGCTTCCTCGAGATACTCGATGGTGCGCGCACTGGTCTCGTCGTCGATCGTCTCCATCCGTTTCTTCGTGAGCGGGCCGGTGTCCTCGATCCTTTGGTTGCCATCCGGCATCGCCCAACTGTGGATCACGCCGCGCGGCCCGAACCGCTTCCTGAACGCCGGGTCCTTGGGGTAGTCCTCGAGCTCGGGTTCCTCCGCGGCATTGAGGTGGTACAGATTGCCGAAGAACTCATCGAAGCCATGATTGGTGGGCAGATGCTCGTCGAGGTCGCCGAGGTGGTTCTTGCCGAACTGCGCCGTCGCGTAGCCGAGCGGCTTGAGCAACTCGGCGATCGTGGGATCTTCCGGCCTGAGTCCGAAGTCGGCGCCTGGCAACCCGACCTTCGTCATCCCGGTGCGCAGGGGATTCTGCCCCGTGATGAATGCTGCACGACCCGCTGTACAGCTCTGCTGGCCATAGAAGTCAGTGAAGCCGATGCCTTCGTTTGCCAGCCGGTCGATGTTGGGCGTGGTGTAGCCCATCATCCCCCTGTTGTTCGCGCTGATGTTCCAGTAGCCGATGTCGTCTCCCCACAGAACGAGTATGTTCGGCTTCCCGTTCGGCATCTGAAGTCACCCGACCTTCCCTATTGGACGCTCCTGCAAAGGAGGAGCGCTTTCCTTCCATGATTGCTCAGAGCTCGATGAGCGATGCACGGCGGGATGCTGCGCCGTCAACGAGGTCCAAAGGTCATCTCACAGATTCCTGCTCTGCGCCGATGCCTCCGGCGAGAACCGCGACGGCCGCAAGTCTTCCTAGTTTGCTCGTGCGGGGCTCCTTCTCGGTCGTGGGCCTCGCCGGCCCGTTCACAGGGAACCGCCGGGGGCGCAGGTCGTACTGCGTGCCCCCGGCGGTCAGGATCCGTACGGCTCAGGCCTTCTCGCCGCTGAACGTCTCGCGCAGGTTGGCTTCCTGCTCCTCGCTGAGGTTGGTGCGGATGACCTTCGCCTTGGTGCCGGCGAGCTCCTCGAGGACCCTATCGCGCGTCGAGGAACGCACGAGCAGGAACCAGGCGGTCTCGCCCGGCTTGATGGCGTCGCCGATCTCCTCCAGGACCTGCTTGTCGAGGCCCATGTCGCCGAGCTTGCCGCCGAGCGCCCCGAAGGCGGCGCCGATCGCCAGGCCGGCCAGCGGCATCAGGAAGATGAGGCCGAAGAGCATGCCCCAGAAGGCGCCGCCCATGGCGCCGGCGCCGACCAGGTGCTTGCCGGTATCGACGTGCGGCTTGCCCTTCTCGTCGAGGGTCACCATGGCGGCGTCGTCGAGGACCAGCAGCCGGTCCTTGACCAGACCGCCGATCTTGTCGCCGAAGACGCGCGCCTCGGTCTCGTTCTCGAAGCCGAGGACGAAGAGAGTGCTCACAGGTTCCTCCTTGTAGTTGGTGGTGGGCCGGGAGCGGTTGTGTCCGCGGCCACCGAGATCCAAACGAATGCCAAGCCTATCTTGCGGCACGTGCGGCGCTACGCCAACCCACCGGTTTCCAGACGGTAACGTTCAGCGCTCAGGGAGGCCGGGGTTGCTCGCAGACGATGCTCCTCCCGCGTCTGAGCCGAGATCGCGTGTACGTCCCATCATGCGAATCTCCAGGTCCACGAGCGCCTCGACCACGTCTTCCTCACCCAGGTCCTCGAGACCAGTCATTTCAAGGAGCATCTCCTGGAGCACGCTCCACCCCAGAAGCAAGGCGGCCATGGCCGCAGCCACCATGGGCGGATCGACAGCAGGCTCGCCGGCGTCGCCTTGTCCTACGGCGTCCTCCCCCATGAACCGCTCGGCGAAGATCCGCATTGTTGGCCATGACCAGCCGACTTCTTCGGCCGAGCGGCCCTCCAGCGCCGCATACATCGTGGTCCTCAGCTGCTCACGGCTGCGCAAGACAGCCCGGGTGGTCTCCCTCAAGGCATCTCGGTCGCTCGACACTTGGGAGAGTAGCCCCGCGAACTGATCGTCGCGTGCGCCGATCACGTCGCACACAAGCTCCTCCTTGGAGCCGAAGTACTTGTGCACGAGCGTATGGCTGACTCCCGCGCGAGCCGCGATCTGGCGGATCGAGACAGCCTCCGTACCATGCTCGGAGAAGAGCCGGCCGGCGGCCGCGACGATCGAAGCCATCGTCTCAGCGCGGCGAGGCGCTGCCGCCCCCGGTGATGCGCTAGCCGAAGCCTCGTCGTTGTCGGTCATCTCTTGGACCCCTTGCCGCCTGTGGGAATTGAGGATACCGTGCCTCCGAGTAACCATATGTCAACCTAGAGGCGTGCGCCAGAGAGGCCCACGCCCTCGAGCAAGCCGACTTGGAGGAGAACGATGACCAACGGGACCGCAAGCCAAGGCTCGGGCAAGAAGTGGGTGTGGATCGTCGTCGTCGTGGTCGTCGCTGCCATCGCCGGCGGGTGGTGGCTGCTGGCCGGCAACGACGCGACGCAGTCTGACGCGACCCAAAGTGCGATGGAGGTGCCGGACGTCACCGGCATGAAGAAGGCTGAGGCCGAGAGCGCCCTCGTCGCTGCGGGCTTCGTTCCCGAGTCCACCCTCGAGTACGATCTGGAGACACCGACAGGCCTCGTCATGGCGCAACTGCCGGCGGCGGGCGAGCAGGCGTACGCATCGTCGAGCGTCGGCATCCTCGTCTCCAAAGGGACGCCCAACGTCGACGTGAGCGTGCCCGACGTCGCGGGCATGTCCGAATCCGAGGCGACCACGGCGCTGGCCAACGTCTCCCTGCAGGCAGTCCCGGTCACCGCGCACGACGCCAGCGTGCCGAAGGGTGTCGTCGCCGCCCAGGAGCCGGCCGCCGGCACCTCCCTGCCCGCCCTCTCCCAGGTGGCCATCCTCGTCTCGCTCGGTGACGGGGCGGTGACCGTGACGGTGCCTGACGTCGTCGGCCAAACGCAGTCAGCGGCGACGAGCGCTCTCAAGGCCGCCGGCCTCGGTGCCAAGACGGCCGGGGCCTACAGCTCCTCGGTGCCGAAGGGCATGGTCATGGGTCAGACGCCGGCCTCCGGCACGAAGGTCAAGTCGGGCACGGCCGTCGGCCTGGCCGTCTCCCTCGGCAAGGCCCCGAGCACCCAGCCCCCGGCGCCGACACCACCCCCGGGCGGAGGCGTGAAGCCGCCGACCGAGCCAGGCGTGCCGCTCGTCAAGATCCCGAACGTGACCGGCCAGACTTCCAGCGCGGCTGCCGCCGCACTGCAGAAGCTCGGCCTTCAGCCCATGGCGTACGACGCCCCGAGCGACGAAGTCGCCAAGGGCATCGTGCTGGCACAGCTGCCCGCAGCGGGCGAGATGGTGCCCGCGACGTTCCCGGTGCTCCTGCTCGTCTCCACGGGACCGCCGACCGCCGCGCCGCTGCCGACTGAGGAGTGAGCAGATCGAAATCCAACCAGCCCGTGCGGATAGGGAAATGATCTGCCGCAAGAGCATGAGCCCATCGGAGGCCAATGATGCCGTCGGCCAGTGACGAGACGAAGAGACCTGATGAGCCGAGACTGCCGAGCTGGCAGCAGCACGAGCAGATCCGCATCTGGGGCATCGTCAGCTGGTCCTTTCTCGGCCTGCTCGTGCTGGCCCTGGCGTCGCTCTGGCTACTCGGCACGCTGAGCGGCTACGTCGTCCCGGCGCTGCTCGGGACCGTACTGGCCATCATGCTGAACCCGCTCGTCGGGCTACTGCTGCGCGCGCACATACCCCGATCGATAGGCTCGCTGCTCGTCGCACTGGGAGCTCTCGGCCTCGTCGGCGTCCTTGCTTGGTCCATCTTGACTGTGCTCGTCGACAAAGCCCCCGAGTTCATCGACGCCTTCTACGACGGACTCGTCGAGTTGGCCAGCGCGACGGGCTCGATGGCCGCCGGCGCGTGGGCGGCCGAGAGCGCCCAGCAGGCTGAGGCCGAGGTCCAGGACTTCCTGATCACCGGCGTCCTGCCGCTCGTCGGCGAGGGCGTCCTGGCCGGGGCCGGTCTGGTCTTCGCCGTCTTCACCATGTTCCTCTTCATGTACTTCCTCATGTGGGACGGGCCCCTCGCGAGGCGCTGGGTGGAGAAGCTCAGCGGGCTCTCCCCGGACGCAGCCCACGAGCTCACCGGCACTATGATCCTCACGACCCGCCGCTACCTGCTGGGCATGACGATCGTGGCTGTCATCAACGCCGTGATCGGCGCAGTGTTCTCGATCGGTGCCGGAGTCGACCTCTGGCTGGGCATCGCAGTCATCTTGTTCCTGGGCACCTATGTGCCGTACCTGGGCGGAGTCGTGTCCGGTGTGGTCGCCGTGCTCGTCGCGATCGGGCTGGGAGGGCTCGACGCCGGATTGATCGTCCTTGTCGGCGTGCTCTTGATCAACCTCCTCGTGCAGCCCAACGTCCAAACGTTCGCGGTCGGCGCCACGCTGCGGCTTCGGCCCCTGGCCGTCTTCTCCCTCGCCATGCTCGGCATCCTCATCGGCGGGGCGATCGGCGGGGCAGCAGCGGCCCCACTGGCTCGTCTCGTGATGGACGGGAGGGTGATCGTTCGAGATGACCGGAGGACGGACGCTGAAGAGCCGAGCGACGTGGACGGCCCGAGCGACGCAGAACGCACATGAGCCCTCGGGAGCCACGAATCCATTGAACGAAGAAGACCGTGGGATCTGAGCCGCAGACCAAGGGCCGGTCGTTCGAATGGTGGATGACCTCGAACTTCGCTGCCGGAGCCGGGTTCTCGGCGTTCGTCGCGCTGCTCATCCCGCCGTACGTGACGGGTCTCAGCAGCGCCGCCGACGCCGGCGTTGTCATGGCCGTGATCAGTCTCGGCGCTGTGCTCGGACCGGCCTTGGGCGGCTTTGCCGACAAGTACAAGGCCCATCGCCTGGTGCTCACCCTCGGGGTGCTCGGCATGGGCCTGGCCTTCGCGATGTACGCGATCTCGGCCGGCAGTTCTTCGATCCTGGTGCTGGACGCGCTGGTCATGGGCGTCGCGATCGCGGCACAGGGCTCCGTGGCCCCGGTGTTCGTGGTCGCCGCGGGGCTGTCCCGGAGCGTTCAGGCCAAGCGACTGACCACCTTGAGTCTCACGTGGCCCCTCGGCCAGGTCGCCGGGGGTATTCTCATGGTCGCGGCCATCAAGGCGGGCTGGGACTACCCAGCGCGTTTCTGGATGGCGGCCATCATCATGCTCGCGGCAGGCGTCATCACCTGGCTCGGCAGCGCCGCCGCTGCGCGACGCATCGAGTCCGCGCCCACCAAGGCCGACGGCGAGGGCGGAAACAGCGCCAGGTCGAGCTTGCGCACGATCTTCGCCTCCGCTTTCGGCACCTTCCTCCTCGTCGGCATCCTGATCTCGGTCTGCAACAACGGCATCAACTCCCAGATCGCCAACATCCTCCCCAACGTCTACGGAATCGACGCGGCTACCACATCGGGCCTTATGTCCCTGGCCGGGCTCATCAACATCCCGCTGTTCCTCGTCGCGGGGGTCTGGATGGCCCGCTCGGGAGCGATGCCGGTCTACACGGCGGCCGTGCTCATCCGGGTGGTGGGCGCCCTCGGCCTGGCGGTGCTCGGTCTCTGGACCAACTCGCCCATCATCCTGGTCGCCGCCGCCATGCAGGCGCTCTACCAGGGGACACCGTTCGCGCGAATCGCACAGCCGGCAGTGGCGGTGCGCTTCGCGACCATACCCGCAGGGGCGGCGAACGGCTTCGTTCTCGGTGCGTCTGCCGTCGGCTCGTTTGTCGGCAGCCTGGTCGGCGGCTACCTCGCGAAGAACGTCGGCTTCAACGCTATCAACTGGATGGCCGTCATCGCGGCCGCCGGCGCGATGACACTCATCGCGGTGTTCCTCTGGCCGGCGGAGCGTCGCAAGCGCGACGAAGAGAAGAAGCAGGTCGCGACGACCAAGGCACAGCCGATCGAAGCTGAGGCGACTCCGTAGCGCAACGAAACCACCCGGCTTCGGCACGGCAGGACGATCAAGAGGGGATGTTCAGATGACTGACCCAAAGGCAGGGAGCGGCGACGGCGCATCACTCGGTGAGCCTCAGGTGAACGTCGACCCCTCGCCCTCGGCGTCGGGGCAGCAACCCATCGCCCGCTCCGTCGAGGTCCTGGTGGTGATCCTGCTCTCCCTGGCTACCGTCTCCACCGCCTGGAGTGCGTATCAGGCGACCCGGTGGTCCGGCGAACAGGCCATCAACTCGGGTCAGGCCAACGCCCTGCGGACGGAGTCGACCAAGATGTCGGACAAGGCCAACTCGCAGCGCCTGATCGACGTCCAGGTCTTCCTGGCGTGGGTGACAGCAGAGAGCGAGGGCGATGCGAAGAAGGCGAGCTTCCTCGAGGCACGGTTCCGCAAGGAGTTCTTGCCGGCCTTCGAGGCGTGGACACGTTCCGCGCCTGAGGGTGTGATCCCTGAGGGCGCGCCCCTAGATCTGCCCGAGTACAAGCTCGCGGCCCAAGTGGAGAGCGAGCGGCTGGCGGAAGATGCCGCGGCGCACGTCGAGAGGTCCAAGGAAGCCAACCAGATAGGTGACAACTTCATCCTGGTCACGGTCCTCTTCGCCACGGTCCTCTTCTTCGCCGGCACCGTCGGCAAGATCGAGTCCGTCCGCATCCGGCGGATGTTGCT
>DASRZL010000052.1:0-2742 GCA_035686425.1 Thermoleophilia bacterium | reverse complement strand
ATGCCCATCCAGACCACCGTCGGCATCGCCGCGCGCAACGCCTGCGTCGTGGTGGACGACGGGCACCCGGTGATGAGCTACCTGTGCTCCACCTGCTACGCGATCAACAAGAAGGCGCGCAACATTCTCGACGTGCCCGAGTACCGCGACGAGACCAACGACGTGCTCGGCAAGATCGGCCGCGAGTACGACGAGCGCATCGCCTCTACGGTCCAGCACAAGCACACCCTCGAGATCCTGTGGGGCGCCCACGACAGCATCCCCGAGCTCGTCCGCCGTCGCCTTGACGGCATCAAGGTGGCCACGCACCCCGCCTGCCACTACTGCAAGGTCTTCCCGGACGAGACCCTGGGCGACAACGAGAACTTCATGGTGCCCGAGGAGCTGCTCATCCCCGCCGGCGTCGTCTGCACGGGCGCCTACAACGAGAAGCAGACGCACTGCGGAGCCGGCTTTCGCAACCGCTTCGTCAACCCATCGATCTCGGTCGGGGTGACGCAGAAGAAGCTGCACCGGCTGGCCGAGGAGAGCGTCGACGTGCTCGTGCACATGTGCCCCAACTGCCACGTGCAGTTCGACCGGTATCACGACATCATCGCCACGAGCGCCGGCGAGGAGTACCCGTTCGTGCACCTGCACGTGCAACAGCTCCTGGCGCTGGCGCTCGGCGCCGACCCCGAGAAGGTCGTCGGCGTCCAGTCCCACTCCCAGGACGTGGAGCCGTTCCTCGAGCGCATCGGTGCTCGGCAGCCGGCAGCCGCAGCCGCGGGAGGGACGCGATGAGGGCCGGGGTCTTTCTCTGCGAGTGCGGCGGCAACATCAGCGGGGTCGTCGACCTCGAGTCGCTGGCAGAGCACGCCCGCTCGCTCGACGGCGTCGTCGCGGTGAGCATCAACCAGTTCATGTGCGGGACCGAAGGCCGCATCCTCATCGAGAAGGCCGCGGAAGAGCGTGGCCTCGACCACTTCGTCATCGCCTCGTGCTCGCCGCGCTTCCAGGGCCCCACGTTCGAGCGCATCGCGCGTGAGCTCAAGCTGGGCGAGAACGCCGTGGCGTTCGCCAACATCCGTGAGGGCTGCAGCTTCATCCACAAGGACGAGCCCGAGAGGGCCCAGGACAAGGCGCTCAAGATCGTGGACGGCGCCGTCGCGCGACTGCGGCACATGAGCGACTTGCCGCGGCGTCGCACCTTCCTGAACCGATCGGCGCTGGTCGTCGGCGGCGGCATCGCCGGCATGACCGCCGCCGAGGAGCTCGCCGCGAGCGGCATCGAGGTGCACCTCGTCGAGCGGCAGCCATCGCTCGGCGGCTACATGGCTCGCCTCAGCAAGACCTTCCCCACCGAGGACTGCGCCATGTGCTCGCTGGCGCCGCGTCTCACGAGCACAGCGCTCGAGGGCCGTGTGCACGTGCACACGCTCACCGAGGTCGACGAGATCACCGGCCCGCCCGGTGAGTTTCGCGTCAAGCTGCGGCACAGGCCGCGCTACGTCAGTGAAGCGTGCGTCGGCTGCGGCGAGTGCGTGCCGGCGTGCCCGGTCAAGTACCCCAACGACTTCGACTTCGGCGTGAGCGAACGCAAGGCGATCGACCGCCAGTTCGCCAACGCGGTGCCGAGCACGTTTGCGATCGAGAAGAGGGGCTGGAGCCCGTGCAAGAGCGCTTGCGCCGTGCACACCTCCGCGCAGGGCTACGTGGCGCTGATCGCCGCCGGCCGGTTCGAGGACGCCTACCGCGTGGCCAGCGAACCGAACCCCTTCAGCAGCGTCTGCGGTCGCGTCTGCACCCACCTCTGTGAGAACGCGTGCACGCGAGCGGAAGTCGACGAACCCATCGCCATCGCCGCGCTCAAACGTTTCGTGGCCGACACCGTCGGGCCGACCCTGCCGGTGGCGTCGGCGCCGGTCATCCACGAGGACCGCGTGGCCGTCATCGGCGCCGGCCCTGCCGGCCTCACCTGCGCCCGCGACCTAGCCGACCTCGGCTACAAGGTCACGGTGCTGGAGGCGCAGAAGGTCCCGGGCGGCATGCTCCGCACCGGCATCCCCGACTACCGCCTGCCCCACGACGTGATCCAGCGCGAGGTCGACCAGATCCTCGCGAAGGGGATCGACCTCGAGCTCGGCCGGCGCGCCGGCACGGACTTCACCGTCGACGGCCTCCTCGAGCAGGGCTACAGGGCCGTGTACCTGGCCACCGGGCTGCAGAAGAGCGCCGAAGCGCCGCTCCCCGGTGACGACCTCCGGGGCGTTACCCGGGCGGTCGAGCTGCTCCGGGAACTCAACCTCGATGGCGCCCCGCAGGTCGGAGACACGGTCGTCGTGATCGGCGGCGGCGACGTGGCGCTCGACGCCGCGCGCAGCGCCATCCGCCTGCAGAAGCAGTCGGGCAGGGAGCCCGACGTCACGCTGGTCTACCGGCGCAGCGAGGTCGAGATGCCGGCCAACATGGGTGAGGTCGAGGAGGCCCGCGAGGAAGGTCTCGTCGTCGAGTTCCTCGTGCAGCCGCTCGCCATCAACGGCGCCGCCGGCGCCGTGTCGTCGATCACCCTGCAGCGCTGCGGGCTGGGCGAGGCCGACGACTCGGGCCGCCGCCAGCCCGTGCCGATCGTGGGCGGCGAGTTCGACCTGGCCGCCGACACCGTCGTCCTCGCCGTCGGCCAGGCGCTCGTCGACGACTTCGCCCGGGGCTGCGCCGACCTCGAGATCGACGGCGGACAGATCCGCGTGGACCGCGAGACGA
>DASRZL010000051.1:0-29116 GCA_035686425.1 Thermoleophilia bacterium | reverse complement strand
TCGCTCATGAAGCTGATGATCGTCGTGGAGTCGAGGCCTCCGGAGAGGCAGGAGCCGACGGGGACCTCAGAGACGAGGCGCCGCTCGACGCTCTCGCGGAAGCGGCGCCGGAAGTCGACCGGGTCGTCGCCGCCGTCCGTGGTCAGCTTCGGGGTCCAATACGGGATGCTGGGGAGCGGCGCCGCGAGCAGACCAGCCGCCGCGCCGTCACGCGCTCCGGCGGTCTCGCCCAGCGGCACCTCGATCCACGTCGCCGCCGGCACGTGGTAGACGCCGCGAAAGAACGTCTCGGCGCGGTGGTCGTGAAAGCCGTGCTGCAAGTACTCGAAGATCATCTGCTCATCCGGCTCGGCGACGAGCTCGGGGTCCTGGAGCAGCGCCTTGATCTCGCTGGCGAACAGGAGCCGGCCGCTCAGCGGCGATCTCGCGTAGTAGAGCGGCTTGATGCCGAAGTGGTCGCGATTCAGGACGAGCTTCCCGCCGCTCCCATCCTCGCCGGCGCCGCGCAGGTCGGCCACGGCGAACGCCCACATGCCGTTGAAGCGCGCGGCGCAGCCGGGACCCCACTCCTCGTAGGCGTGGACGATGACCTCGCTGTCGGAGTGGGTGCGGAAGGTGTGTCCGGCGGCCTCGAGCTCGGCCCGCAGCTCGCGGTAGTTGTAGACCTCGCCGTTGTAGACGAGCCACACCGTCTCGTCCTCGTTGGCGATAGGCTGGTGCCCGCCCTCGCGGTCGATGATGCTCAGACGGCGGTGACCGAGGCTGACGATGGGAGTCTCGAAGGCACCGGCATCATCCGGGCCGCGGTGCACGATGGCCGCGGCCATGCGCCCGAGAAGCTGCCGGTCGGGCGCGCCGGCAAGGCCGAAGATGCCGCACATGAGCGGGAGCTCTCCTGGGGTTCGGGACCGTTGACCGGGCGGCGGCTCTTCCGGCCGCCGCGCGGGTCAACCCTACCACAGGCAGGCCGGCGGTCCGGGGGCGCCTGGCAGAGATGCCCGGTCCCTCAGGAGCGTCCCACCCGCGGCGCGTCACATCAGCTTGACCCGGTTCGCCGGATGCGACATGCAGTAGTCGTCCTCCGAGACCAGCGGGAACGCGCCGACCACGGGGAAGCTCCCGAAGGGGAGTTCGCGGGTGGAGCCGCGGAAGTAGTCCTCGCCCTGAAGCGCGACCGGCGGAGCGGCCCGGCACGTGCCTGCGTCGCCGCCGGTCGCGAGCCTGCAGAACGCCGGACATGTGCTGCAGCGCTGCATGCTCTCCTGGTCCATGTCTCCTCCTGTGCCATCAGTGGGAACGGCGCGCCCGACTCCAGCTTGCGCGCCGGGACCCGCCTCCTATTCCACGCCGGGCGGCGGCGCTCCTGCCCGGCCACGCGGCGGCGACCGGGGAGCCGCGCCATTGCCGTCTTCAGGAGCCGCCCGGTACACTCGGGACCTTCCCCGCAGCCGACGTGGAGGTCGACGATGGCCGAGCGCGACGTAGTACTTCGCGAGGTCCGCCAGCTGGACTACGTGTGGATCCCGCTGAGCGACGGCGCACGCCTCGCCGCCCGCATCTGGCTGCCGGCCGACGCCGACACCGACCCGGTGCCGGCCATCCTGGAGGCCGTGCCCTACCGGTTGAGCGACGGTATGGCCACCCGCGATGCCGTCATCCACCCGTACTGGGCGGCGCGAGGCTACGCCTGCGTACGCGTCGACCTCCGCGGCAGTGGCGAGTCGGACGGGATCCTCGAGGACGAGTACCACCCCCAGGAGCAGGAGGACCTCCTCGAGGTCATCGCCTGGATCGCCACCCAGCCGTGGTGTGCGGGGGGCGTCGGCATGACCGGCATCTCGTGGGGGGGCTTCAACAGCCTCCAGCTGGCCGCCCGACGCCCGCCGGCGCTCAAGGCGATCATCACCCTGATGAGCACCGACGACCGCTACGCCGACGACGTCCACTACAAGGGCGGCTGCGTACTCGCCACCGACCTGCTCCACTGGAGCACGTGCATGTTGCACTGGCAGTGCCAGCCGCCGCACGAGACGGCGGTCGGCGCACGCTGGCGCGCACTGTGGGAGCAGCGCCTCGCCGCCAACCGGCCGTGGATCCACACCTGGCTCGCGCACCAGCGTCGCGACGCCTACTGGAAACACGGTTCGGTCTGCGAGGACTACGCGGCCGTCCAGATCCCCGTCTACGCCGTAGGCGGCTGGACCGACGGCTATACCAACAGCGTCCTTCGCCTGCTCGAGGGACTTCCCGGGCCGCGCAAGGGTCTGATCGGCCCGTGGCCGCACGCGTTTCCCCACTACGCGACGCCGGGCCCGGCCATCGGCTTTCTGCAGGAGGCGCTGCGCTGGTGGGACTTCTGGCTCAAGGGCATCGAGACCGGCGTGATGGACGAACCGATGCTGCGCGTCTGGATGCAGGACGCGACACCGCCCGTCCCATGGATGGACGAGATCCCCGGCCGCTGGGTCGCCGAGGATGCGTGGCCGTCGCCGCGCGTCGAGGAGCGTCGCCTGCGGCTCGACGCCGACGGGGTGCTGCGCGATACCCCCGGCGCGCCCCCGGACGCGGAAGCGGCGGCCGTGCACGGCGCGGACGGCGGCCGCCTGCGCATCCTCGGCTCCCAGCTCTGCGGGGCCGACGCCGGCGCCTGGTGCGCCGAGAGCCAGCCGAGCGACTTTCCCCCCGACCAGCGGGCGGCCGAGGGTCAGTCGCTCTGCTTCACTTCGGCGCCCCTCACCGAGGTCACCGAGATCCTCGGCCACCCGCAGCTCGTGCTCCGCTTCGCGAGCGACCGGCCGCTGGCGCTGGTCGCCGCCCGGCTCGACGACGTGTCGCCGGGCGGCGCTTCGCAGCTCGTCGCGCAGCAGGTCTTCAACCTGACGCACCTCGAGAGCCACGAGACTCCTTCGGCTCTCGAGCCCGGGCGGGAGTACACGGCGACCATCGCGCTCGACGCTATCGCCCACTCCTTCCCCACCGGTCACCGCCTTCGCCTCGCCCTCTCACCGACGTACTGGCCGTGGGCGTGGCCTTCTCCCGAGCCGGTCACCCTGACGGTGGTCGCGGAGGCGAGTGACCTCCGGCTGCCGGTCCGGCCGCAGCGTCCGGAGGACGCCGCGCTGCGGCCGTTCGACCGGCCGATCGTGCCCGCCGGCCTCGGCGAGACGACGGTCGGCGGCGAGCGCGGCGGGCGCTCCTACACCCGCGACCTCGTCGAGGACGGCATCGCCTGGACCTTCCGCTACGTCGACGGCGGCAACGTCGTCCTCCCCAACGGCTGGGAGAGCGAGGAGTGGAACCGGGTGAGCTACGACGTCGCCGAGGGCGCCCCGCTCTCGGCAAAGGTCGAGGTGGACACGGAGTCGGTGCTCGTGCGCGGTGCGCAGGGCCGGTTTCACATCGTCACCCACGGGGAGATGACGTGCGACGCGCACACCTTCTTCGTCGTCGACAGCGTCTCCGTCCGTGAGGGCGAGCCGGACGACGAGCGTGAGGTGTTCGCGCAGACCTGGCGCCACGAGGCGCCGCGGGACTTCGTCTGAGAAGGAGGACGGCAGGATGTACTTCGGCGCGCACGTGAAGTCGTCGGGCGGCGTCTGGCACGCGATCGAGAACGGCGTCGAGCTCGGCTGCGAGGCGGTGCAGTTCTTCGCCGGTTCCCCGCGCACGTGGGCGCCGACGGTCTACAAGGAGAAGGACGCGGAGAAGTTCCGCGAGCTGCGAGCGACGTCGCCGATCCGCTTCGTCCTCATCCACACGATCTACCTGATCAACCTGGCGAGCGAGAAGGAGGACTTCTACGAGAAGTCGGTGACATCGCTCTGCGGCGCCCTGGCCGCGGCGGAGCAGCTGGGCGCCGACGCCATCGTCACGCACATCGGCTCGCATCAGGGCGCCGGCTTCGAGGCCGGCCTCGAGCGCGTGCAGGCGGGGCTGCGACAAGCGCTCGCCGAGAGCGAGGGCTCCTCCGTGCGCCTCCTGCTCGAGAACACGGCCGGCGCCGGCGGCACGATGGGCGTCGATTTCCGTGAGCTCGGCATGATCATCGACGCCACCGGCGCCGACCCTCGCCTGGGTGTGTGCCTGGATACGGCCCACATCTTCGAATCCGGTGTCGACATCCGTACTCCCGAGGGGATGGCCGAGACGCTCGAGCGCGTCGACGCCGGCTGCGGCCGCGAGCGGCTCGTCGCGCTCCACCTCAACGATTCCAAGACGCCACTCGGGTCCAACCGTGACCGGCACGAGAACGTGGGCGAGGGAGACCTCGGCTTGGAGGGCTTCCGCACGATCGTGAACGAGCCGGCGTTCACGGATCTGCCCGGCATCCTCGAGGTGCCGGGCTTCGATGGCGAGGGTCCGGACCGCGAGAACCTCGCGCGGCTGCGCGCCCTCGCGGGCATGACGACCGCAGGCTGACCGGGCCGATCGAGCGCGGCGCTGCGCCTTGTGACGGCGCCGCCCGACAGGAGCCGTGAGACCGCGGGTATACTCGTACTGCGCCGTGTGCAGGGCGCGAGGACCCGGACTGCGAGGTGACTTCATGGAACTCGTGACCGTGACCACCGTGAGCGATGCCGGTCTTGCCAACGTCGTCGTAGGAGTGCTCGAACAGGCCGGAGTAGAGGCCGTCGTCGGCGGCCCCGGCGCCCCGGACGTGTACCCGATGCCGTCGGTGCACCCATTCCACATCCTTGTGAACGAAGGCGATCTGTCCCGCGCCCGCGATGTCCTCGCCCAATACGACACCATGCCCGACGACGGAGACGACGACGAATGACCCGGCGTCGCCGCGGGTGGGGTCTGCTATCATGTGCCTTCTTGCAGCGTTTTCACGGCCCTGCGGGGCGTTTCTGAAACAGGAGTGACGATGTTCGGACGCATCTTCGGACGCGGCAAGGACGACCAGGATCAGGCCGTCTGCGCCGACTGCGGTCGCACCCTTCTCGCCGGCGAATGGACTCAGACCGTCGTCGACGAGCAAGGCGAGGAGCGGCTCATCTGCTCGCTCTGCGGGCAGGCATACGCGGGCGTGAGCGAGCCCGTCTCCGCGGCGCCTGCGCCGGCCAACAACGGACGCGTCCGCGAGACGCGCAGCGAGACCCACGTCGAGGAGCGGCCTGCACTGGTCGACGAGTCGCCGGCCCACGACCCGCACGCCGAGAGCAACGCCTTCTGGCTGGCGCTCAAGGACAAAGACGCGCAGATCGAGAACCTCAAGGCGGAGCTGGCTCGCGCTGAAGCCGAGCGCCAGGAGCTCGCCGGCCGTTTCGCCCGCCTCGGCGCCGCCGCCGCGGCGGCGGACGACGAGCCCGGCTCCACTACCGGCGACTCGTCCGAGCCGGGCGAGCGCACGTGGGGCGAGACGCCTGCGGAGTTCGCCGCCGAGATGGCGGCGCTGCGCGAGTCGGAAGCCGCCGCGGTCTCCGAGCCCTCGGCGGTCTTCGGTGACGCGATGCCGGACGAGCCGCCGCTTGAAGCAACTCCGGTCGCCGACGCGGCCATCCTCGCCGGCCTCGTCGCCGAATCCGCTGCCGTCGCTGAGGAACCCATCGACGAGAGCACCGGCGAGATCGCCGCGGCCGAGGTCGCAGCTGCGACGGCCGCCGCACCGTCCGCCTCGCCGGCCGAAGAGGCAGTGGTCCCTGCGACCGTCTTCGAGGACACGCAGCTCATCCCCGCCGTCTCCGCGGAGATGCCCGCGGCGAAGGACGCCGAAGAAGACGACGAGAGCACCGGCGAGATCGCCGCGGCCGAGGTCGCAGCGGCCGCCGCCGATGGCGGCGCGCCGGTCGGCGAGCCCATCGCGGACGAATCACCGGCCCCGTCGGCCGCAGAGGCCGAGGCGGCCGCAGCCTCACTCACGCTTCTGCAGCGCGGCGTCGACCTGCTCAACGTGAGCCGGGTGCCGCGCAAGATCAGCGAGACCAACGAGCAACTCGGCCTCCCGCACGTCCACGTCGGCTGCGACGGTCAGATCGTGGCCGCCACGTTCATGTGGACGATGGGCTGGTACCGCTTCCACGTCGATCTGGACAGCGGCGATGTCTCGATGGACGACCGCGGCTACGAGGAGCTCACGGACCTCCAGCCCAACGCCGGCGTGCGCGCTGACGGCACGGTGCAACTCGCGCCGGCGCAGATCAGCCGCGCCGCGGCCCAGCGTGCGCAGGCCTCGCCGCAGGCCCCGCCCGAGAGCGTGCCCGTGGAGGCTGCTCAGCCCGCGATGAGGACGGCGCCGCCGGCGGGCCCCCCGGCCGAACCCGAGACGCCTCGCGAGGCTGCCCAGAAACCGCCGGAGTTCCTCAGCAAGTCTCTGCTCGGTCAGCGCAGCGACGACGAGAGCGCGTCGTGGGAGAAGACCAAGGCCCGCGACTTCGACTGGGACCGCTGAGGCCTGACGCCGCCGCGGCCCAGCGGCCGCAAGGCCGTTCGGCGCAGAAGAGCCGGGATCGCATCAGTGCGGCCCCGGCTCTTCTGGTCTCCATAGCCCGGCCGCCGCGCGACGGCCGCCGGAGGCGTCACCTCACGGAGGCGTCGCCTCAGAAGGTCATCTCGCTTCCACCCATCATCCCGCCGAACAGCTGGGTCATGAACTTCTCGAAGGACTGCGCGTCCTGCGGGGGCGTCACCTCGACCGGCTCGTCGAAGCCCGACATGGTGACGGTACCCTTCATCGACATGCCGTCGACGCCCTCCATGTCCTTCTGGTTCGTCATGTCCATGGAGGCGCCGAACTGCGCCTTGTACATGAGTTGGTCCTCGACGCCGATCCAGTAATCGACCGTGGCCTCCTTGAGGCTCTTGCTCAGTTCTTCGGCCTGCTGCTTGTTCTGGGTCAGACCTTGGCTGAGCTCGCCGAGCTGGCTGCCGGAGCCGCCGAGCTTGTCCTCCAGGCTCGGGTCCTCGGCGGCCTTGGCCAGCGAGTCGGCAAGCTTCTGCGCGTCTGCGACCGCCGTGACGTGGTAGACCTCCACGCCGTTCAGGTCCTGGGTTCCGGCGAGCTGATACTCCGTGCCCCAGGTCGAAGGGTCGATGCCCAGGCTCTTGAGCTGCTCCGTCGGGGCGGCGCCCGTGGCGGCCTGCTCGTCGAGCGACTTGGCGTTCGCGCTGTCGAGCGCGTACCACGTGCCCTCATACTCGATCCAGGACTTGGAGCCCTTGCTCATCATGCCGAACTCGAGGTTCTGGCCGGCGATGCCGAGGCTCATCGTCATGTCGACGGCGGTCGGATCGTTCGCGCTCTGCCCCTCGGCGTGAAGCGTGACGCCCTGGGAGAGAAGTGCCTTGGCCGTGGGGTCCGTCATCTTCTCCGCATCGCCCTGGACCTCGAGCCCGAAGTCGGCGGTGAAGGATGCGCTCGTCACCGCGGCCATCTTGGCCTCGCTCTCCTTGACGATCTGATCGGCGGATATGTCGGAGACTGCCGTTGGAGCCGCAGAGCTCACGTCAGATGACGAGTCGCTCCCGCAGCCGGCGACTGCCACGACCAGCAGCGCGAGCACCAGCAACAGCGCCGCCCGCCTTGTCGGGAACCTGCGATGCATGGGATCTCCCTCCCCTTGGACTGCGTGGACCCTGCGCGTACCGTGGCCGCGCACCCTGCTAGTTCTCGGTCGAAGACGGCCGCACCTTTACAGGCGGCGCGCCGGCGTCAGTCTGACTGCCGCTTCGGTGAGATCACGACGGCGCGGAACGGCTCGTTGCCCTCTGAGACCGTCTCCACGCGTGGGTGGTCCTTGAGGTGCAGGTGGATCACCTTGCGCTCCGCGGCCGACATCGGCTTGAGCGCGATGCTCACCGACTCCCTGTCGACCTTCTGCGCGGTGCGATCGGCGAGGGCCGAGAGCGCCGCGGCGCGGCGGTCGCGATAGCCTTCGGCGTCGACGACCACCTGGCGGCGCTCGCGCCGGTCGCCGTTCACGACGATGGCGCCGATGTACTGCAGGGCGTCGATGGTGGCGCCGTGGCGGCCGATGAGGAGGCCGAGGTCGTCACCGCTGATATCGGCACGGACCGACTCCGGCGTCTCGCTGGCGCCGACGTGAGCCTCGATACCCATGAGGTCGACGACCGTCTGGATGAAGTCCTGCAGCTTGTCGGCGCCCGGCGGCAGATCCGCCTCGGCGCGTTCGCCCGGCGGGCGCAGGCGAGCCTCGACCTGAGCCTCGCTCTTGCCGCGGCCGAAGAGGCCGCCCTTGCTGCCCTCTTCGAGGACGAGGTACTCGACGTCCGCCGGGTTCACGTAGGGCACGATCTTGCTCAGCCGGTCCAGCGCCGTGCGCTTGGCCTCCTCGATGGTGGCCGCGCTGGCGATGGTAGCGAACTCGGTCTCCTCTTCCTCTTCGTCGATAGGCTGGAGGTCGTCCGGTTCTTCCATCGCTCCTGCTCCCTCGTCGGGGTGAGAAGGGCGAAACGGACCCTGCGGCGTCAGTCGTCGGCCGTAGGACCGTCCGCGCTCGTGTTCGCTCCGTCGTCGCCGGCGGGCTTCGGTGAGCCGCCGCCGGTCGACTGGCCGCCGGGCTTGCCTTTGCCCTGCTGGCCGCCGGGCTTGCCTTTGGGCTTGGCGCCGGGCGCCTGGCCCGGCTTGCCGCCCTTCGGCTGGCCCGGTTTGCCGCTCTGGGGCTGGCCCGGTTTGCGTTTGCCCTTGCCGGGTGGCGGCTTCTTGGTGCCGGGCGCGGCCTTCTTGGCGCCGGCTGCGCCGGCGCCCTGCTTCGCCGCGCTCGAACCCGAGCCGCCCTTCTTGGCTATCTTCTCCTCGCGCTGCTTCACGGCCTCGCCCTGCGACGCCATGATGGCCTCCATGAAGCGGCTGCGCTTCTGAGGCTTGGCCTTGGCGCGCGCAGCCATGATCTCGGGCTTGGGCATCGTGCGCCGGATGATCAGCTGCTGGCCGATGGTCCAGATGTTGGTGGTGACCCAGTACACGAACAGACCGGCCGGGAAACGGTACAAGAAGATGACGAAGATGATGGGCATCGCCCGCATGATCATCTTCTGCGTCTTGTCCGACTGGGTGGCCAGCATCAGTTCGGTGGAGATCATCTGCGAGACGACGTAGAGGATGAGCAGGATGTAGTACGGGTCCGGCAGACCGAGTTGAGGGATCCACAGGAAGCTTGCGTCGTTGAGAGCCTTGACGGAGGGCTGGTAGATGGGCGCGCTGAGGGGCCCGAGGCCCTTGATCGCCGCGTAGAGGCTGATGAAGACCGGCAACTGGAGCAGCAGCGGAAGACAGGACGCGAACGGGTTGACCCGGTGCTCCTGATAGAGCTTCATCGTCTCCTGCTGCAGCTTGCCGCGGTCGCTCTTGTATCTCTTCTGCAGTTCCTTGATCTGCGGCTGGATGATCTGCATCTGCTGCGCCGACTTGAACTGCTTCCAGGTGAGCGGGAAGAGCACGAGGCGGACGATGATCGTGAGGCCGATGATGGCGAGGCCCCAGGTCCAGTTCGGACCCAGCCCCAGCGAGGTCAGGAAGTCATTGATCGTGACGAGGATCCAGTGGAGCAGCAGGACCAGCTGACTGAGGATGGGGAGGTTATACATGAGCGCTCACATCGCTACCGGCGTGCTCGCAGTCACAGGGGCGGTGCCGCGGCGGCACGGGGTCGTAGCCACCGTTGCTGAAGGGGTTGCAGCGCAGAAGGCGCCAGCTGGCCAAGCCGAAGCCACGGATCGCCCCGTGTTCACGCAGGGCGGCGATCGCGTAGTTGGAGCACGAAGGGTAGTACTTGCATCGCTGGCCCAGCATGGGCGACAGCGTGTACTGGTACACCCTGATGAAGAAGATGAGGACCTTGTTCATCCCTGCTCCGGTGTGACAAGTCCGGCACGGCCCAGGAGTTCCTGCACGGCGGCGCCCACGAGACCCTTCTCGCCCTCACCCTCGCGAGTGACGAGCTCGATGAGTTGCGGGCGCGCGATCACGACCAGATCGTACTCCTCGGCGAGCTGTCCCGCGCTGGCCTGGAAGGCCTCACGCAGCAGCCGCTTGATGCGGTTACGGACGACGGCGCCGCCCAACTTCTTTGACACAGAGAGGCCAAGCCTCGGCCCCTCGTCGCCCGGCTCCGCCGCGCGCTTGAACCAGTAGAGCACCAGAAAGCGGGACGCCGTGGAACTCCCCTGCCGATAAATACGCTGGAAGTCGGAGGAGCGCGAGAGACGGGAGCGCTTGGTGGCCATCGGGCCTGCGGCTACGCGCTGAGGCGCTTGCGCCCCTTCTGCCGGCGGCTCTTGATCACCGACCGACCCGCGCGCGTGCTCATACGCTTGCGAAAGCCGTGGGTCTTGCTGCGCTTACGGGTGTTCGGTTGGTAGGTCCTCTTCACAGCTTCCTCGCATGATTGCCGATACTCAGAACGTGCAGTATAGCGGCGCGGCAGACGCCCGGTCAATTTGGCCAGGAGAGTCCGGAGCGGCCTGCGCCACGCTCACGATTCGCGCGGCGTTGCCGATACGGCCTACTGGAACCACGTCGACAAGAGCGAGATCATGCAGCTCGAAGGATCGATCCACAGGTTCAATCTGGCGGGCGTTCTGCAATTCCTCGCGCAGAACGCCGCCACCGGCGTGCTCGAAGTCCGCGACTTCGAGGAGTACGGCTTCATCTACCTCATGAGCGGGCGAGTCGAGGCCATCTCGCTGCCGATCACCGACGAGAAGCTCGGCACTCGCCTGGTGAAGGCGGGCTGCCTCACGGAGCAGCAGCTGGCCGAGGCGCTGATGGAGGACGCGGGCCTCTCGCACGACCAGAAGAAGTTCAAGCCGCTCGGCCAGCGGCTCATCGAAAAGGGCTATACGACCCGCGAGCAGATCCGGCAGATCATGGAGAAGCAGACGCTGGACCAGGTGTTCGAGCTCGCGCACTGGACCAACGGGGTCTTTCTCTACGACGAGCCCGAGCAGATGCCGCGCTTCCAGGTGACCATCGAGAGCGACGTGCATTTCCTGCTGCTGGACGCGCTCCGCCGCATCGACGAGGGCGAGCAGGCGCGCAAGACCGCCTACGTCGTCGACAACGAGGTCTGCTACGCCTGCCCGCTCGGCGATGACTGCAGCGCCGTGATCAGGAGCAAATACCTCAAGAAGGACATCTGCCTGTGGCGCGAGATGGCGGCGGTCCTCGACGAGGGCAGCGAACGACTGCGCGACGCACGCCAGCTCTATCGCTCGCGCGAAGAGGACGCCGGCATGACGCTGGATGCCTCTCTGGACTCGGAGTAGCGCCGGCTCCCACGGGGTACTGACAGCCCGTGGCCGATCAGCAAGGCAGAGACGGCATCTTCAAGCGCTTCCTCGACGCGACGTGCGCAGCTGGGAACGAGGGGCCCGCCGGCTTCGCGGTCGCGTCCGGCGGAGCCGGGCGATGAAGGCGCCGGGCGCAGGCGAGCTCCGCCGCAACCCGATCTCCGGCAAGCTCGTGATCGTGGCTCCCGCCCGGGCGACACGGCCGGCCGACACGTCAGCGCATGACGAAACGACAGTCCCGCTCTGCCCCTTCTGCGCCGGCAACGAGGCGCTGACGCCGCCGGAGGTGGACGCGTTGCGCCCCGACGGCGGTGCAGCTGACGGCCCCGGCTGGCGGGTGCGCGTCGTGCCCAACAAGTACCCGGCGCTCGACGGGCGTCACGAAGTGATCGTGCACGCATCCGCGCACGAGGCCGAGCTCGAGCACCTCGGCGACCGCGGCCTCGCCGATGTGCTCCGCATGTGGCAGCGGAGGATCGCCGCCCAGCTGGACGGCGGAGCGGCGGCCGTGACGCTCATCGGCAACCTCGGGGCCGGCTCGGGCGCCTCCCTGGAGCATCCGCACGAGCAGCTGTTCGCGACGCCGGTGGTACCGTCGCTGCTGCTCGACGAGCTCCTCGAGTTCGAGCGATACCGCAACCGCTACGGCAGCTGCGTCCTCTGCGAGCAGCTGGAGACGGCCGGCGAGCGGCTCGTGCTGGGCGGCGATGTGGCCGCCTGGGTGCCCAGGGCCAGCCGCTTCAACGGCGAGCTGTGGCTGGCTCCGGCAGCGCACGAGGCCGACTTCCGCGGTGCCGACATCGACGCGCTTGCCCCGGCGCTGCGGCGTGTGCTCGTCGCGGTCAAGACCGCGATCGCCGGCGAGCCGCTCAATCTGTGGCTGCACACCGCGCCCACGGATCTGCGCGGCCCGTTCCACTGGCACCTGGAGCTGGCCCCGCGGACCGCGACCATCGCCGGCTTCGAGCTCGGCAGCGACATCGCCGTCGTGACCAAGGACCCGGTGACCGCGGCGACGGAGTACCGCGCGGCGCTGCCACCGGCCTGACGCAGACACGCCGGCGGCGGCATCGTCCCGGCCCCGGCGCTGCGAACCCTCACCCCGCCTCCCCTGAGAGCAGGCGCCAGTGCGCCGCGGTCAGCCCTCCGCGCGCCGTAACGCCAGCTGCCCGCAGGCGGCGTCGATGTCACCGCCAGGCGAGCGCCGCACGGTGACGCTCACGCCGCCCCGCTCCAGCCTGGTCTGAAATGCCTCGATCTCCCCGGGGAGCGGACGTGAGAAGTCGCCGCCGGTCTCGTTGTACGCGATGAGGTTGAGATGGTAGAGCGGGCGGCGGAGGCGCTGCGCCAGCGCCACCGCCTGCGCGGGCGTGTCATTAACGCCTCGCAGCACGACGTACTCGAAGAGCAGCTTGCGCCGCGTGCGCTCGACATACCGACCGCATGCGGCGAAGAGGTCGGCGAGCGGGTACGTCCGGTTGAGAGGCACGAGCCGGTCGCGCAGGTCGTCGGTGGCCGCGTGCAGGCTCACCGCCAGGTTGAGCTGTAGCGGCTCGGCGGCGAACCGGTCGATGCCCGGCACGACGCCCACCGTCGACACCGAGATGGCGCGCGCCGCGAGCCCGAACCCAGTGCGGTCGTTGAGCAGGCGGCAGGCACGAAGCGACTCGTCGTAGTTGTGGAAGGGCTCGCCCATGCCCATGAAGACGACGTTGGTGACCCGGCGCTCGCCCTCCGCGCGCAGGACGCGGGCGAAGTGAAGGACCTGATCGACGATCTCCTCGGCCGTGAGGTCCCGACGTAGCCCGAGCCTGCCGGAGGCGCAGAAGCTGCAGCCGACGGCACAGCCCACCTGCGTCGACACGCAGACAGTGGCGCGGCCCGGCACCAGCATGAGGACGGCCTCGACCGGGTGGCCGTCGGCGGTCGTGAAGAGCGTCTTGCGCGCCGTGCCTCGCGGCGCGGCGCGCGTCTCCGCCTCCGCCAGCGACACCGGCGTCAGCCGCTCCGACAAGGCTTCTCGCAGCGGAAGCGGGAGCGTCGTGACGGCGGTGAAGTCGGTGATCAGCCCGCGCGTGAGCGCCTCGTAGACCTGGCGCGCGCGGTACGGGGGCTCACCCAGTTCGGCCAGCGTGGCCGCGATGACATCAGGTTCGAGCATCTGCCCATTCTACGCCGGGCAGGGAATGATGAGGTCGAGGGCGAACACCTACCCGCCAGACGCGAACGACCGGGACCCGAGAACATGACGACCGTGCAGATCATCGGGATAGCTGTGGCATCCCTCGCCGTGCTGCTGCTGGTCATCGCCCTGATCGTCACTCGGCGCCGGCACGACGAGCCGGAGGTATCCGACGCACAGCCGGATCACGGCTCGTTTCTCGACGAAGCCCCCCAGGACACCCTTGCCGGTCTCGGCAAGACCGAGCAGTCGGTCGAGGACGTGACCCTGGATCCTGCGGTCGAGCGAGCCGTCGCTGCCGCGACCGTGCAGGCTGAGAGCGGACGACAGCCTCAGCCGGGCGCCCTCGGTCTCGACTGGGATCCGGACCTCAGCGTGAGGACGACCGGGCGGCGCGAGGAAACGGCGACTGAGGACCGCGTCGCCCCGCCGACGCCGGCGGACGACGAGTCGGAGATCACCGGCGAACTGGCCGCGGCCCAGGCCGGGTCACACGCGACCGGGTCGTTGCCCCCAGCCCCCGAGGGGGAGAGTGGCCCGGTGGTCGCCACGCAGCCCGCGCGACCCGCCGAGGGCGAGCCCGGCGCAGGCGATGTAGCGGCTCCGGAATCCAGCTCAGGCGATCTTCTCGTGCCGCTCTCGGACATCATCGTCACGACGAGCAACAAGATGGTCGACCTGCAGGATCCCGAGGTGCGACGCATGCTCACCGAGCTCGTCACCTTCGAGATCGATCAGGCGGCGGAGTTCCGTCGCCAGGGCCAGTCGATCGACGCGGTGCTCCAGCTCACGGAGGCGGAGAAGGTCTCTCGGGCGCTCGGGATGAAGGAGTCGGCGCAGCGGATCCGCGAGATGATGGAGGAGATCCGCGGCGAGTAGAGGGCTCGACGCAGTCCTGTTGAGCCGCGCCTAGTTCGTAAGACTCTGGAGAGGCGCGGGAATCCGCCCGCCCCTCCGCACGAACGCGCTGTTGCCCGCCGTACTCACCTTCATGACCGGCCCCTCGCCGAACAACCCGCCGAGCGTGGCCCACTCCCCTACCTGCTTGCCGGCCGCCGGGATGAGGCGGGCGCCGGTGGTCTTGGAGTTGATCATACCGATCGCCATGACGTCGGCGATGGTGCCGGCGAGCGCGTCGCGCGGGATGTCGCCGGGCACGACGATCATGTCGAGGCCGAGCGAGCAGACAGCGGTCATCGCCTCGAGCTTCTCGATCGAGAGGTGACCCTCGGCCGCAGCCCTCGCCATGGCGCCGTCCTCGCTCACCGGGATGAAGGCCCCGGAGAGGCCGCCGGTGGACGACGTCGCCATGGTACCGCCCTTCTTGACGGCGTCGTTGAGCATGGCGAGCGCGGCGGTCGTGCCGGGAGCGCCCACCGCCTCCAGACCCATGCACTCGAGGATCTCGGCGATGGAGTCTCCCACCGCCGGCGTTGGGGCCAGCGAGAGGTCGATGATGCCGAGCTCGGCGCCGAGCATCTGCGACGCCTCCTGGGCGATGAGTTCTCCGACGCGGGTGATCTTGAACGTCGTCCGCTTGATCAGGTCGGCGAGTTCGATGAAGGAGGCGTCCGGGTTGGCGGCCACGACGTTGCGTACCACGCCGGGCCCGGAGATGGCCACGTTGATGCTGGCCTCGGCCTCGCCGCTGCCGTGCATCGCGCCGGCCATGAAGGGATTGTCCTCCGGCGCATTGCAGAAGATCACGATCTTGGCGCAGCCGATGGAGTCGTGCTCGGCCGTGCGCTTGCTCACCGCGAGGAGTACGTCCGCCATGCGCAACACCGCGTCCATGTTGATGCCGGCGCGAGTCGAGGCGACGTTGACCGAGGAGCACACGCGCTGGGTGGCGCCGATGGCGTCTGGGATCGCCTCGATGAGGGCGGTGTCACTGCGGGTGAAGCCCTTCTGGACCAGCGCACTGAAGCCGCCGAGAAAGTCGATCCCGACCTCGCCGGCGGCCGCGTCGAGCGCGTGCGCCACCTCGACGTAGGCGGTGGGGTCGTCGCTGCCGACGACGTCGGCGATCGGCGTGACCGAGACGCGCCGATTCACGATGGGCACGCCGTACTTCTCTTGTAGCTCCGCGGCGACCTCGACGAGGCGGCCGGCACGGCGCACGATCTTGGCGTGGATGCGCTCGGCCGTACGACCGGGCTCGCGATCGGAGCAGTCGTCGAGCGAGATGCCCATGGTCACGGCGCGCACGTCGAGATTCTCCGACCGGATCATGCTCACGGTCTCGAGGATCTCCTGGGCGGTGATGAAGACCATGGCCGCCGCTCGCTAGACGCGATGCATGAACTTGAAGATGTTCTCGTGCTGCACGCTGATCTGCAGCCCGATGCGGGCTCCGGTCGCCTCCAGCGCGTCCTTGAGCGCCGCGATGGTCGTCTCACCCTGGTCGAACGACACGAACATGATCATCGTGAACATGCCGTTGGCGACGGTCTGGCTCACGTCGTCGACGTTGGCATCCTGCTCGGCGATGGTGGTCGCGACCTGGGCGAGCAATCCGTGGCTGTCCGGACCGAGTGCGGTGACGATGACCGTTGTGCGCATCGGGACGTCCGTGGGGAGAGGGTGGGCGGGGACAGGCGGATAGTATACTAGACGCCGATTCCGATGCCCTCCGCCCACGGCTCCACAGACGCCGCGCCGCCGCCTCCCCCTCCCGGCCGCCTCGATCGCCTCGACCGCGACTTCTCGCGCCGGGCCGCGATCGACTGGCCGCACCCGCGCTGGTTCACGCTGCCGCTGGGCGCGCTGTCGCTGACGGCCAACTACGGCGTCCTCTGGTACGCGCTCTGCCTGCTCCCCTGGCTCCTCGGAGAACCGCGACCGCTGGTCAGGGCCCTCTACGTCGCTGTTCCGGTCACGCTGGTGGAGATGACCGGCTTCGTCGTCAAGCACTTCGTCGCCCGACCCCGCCCGCCGGTCGCCGACCCGAGCCAGCCGCGGCAGATCCCGCTGCCGCTGAGCAAGTCCTTCCCTTCGTCACACGCCAGCATGGCAGTGGTCGGGACGTTCACGTTCGGCGCGCTGTACCCGTCGGCGATCCCCGCTCTCGTCGTCCTCACTCTCGTGCTCTGCTTCAGCCGCGTGTACCTCGGCGTCCACTACCTCGGCGACGTCCTCGGCGGGCTCATGTACGGGCTCCTGTGGGGCGCCGCCTGGGTCCTCCTCGTCCCGGCCCCGGTGTGACGTGCACGCCCTGAGCACACGCGGCGGGCAGATCGCCGTGGTGACGGCGGCCGTCCTCGTGGTCATCATCGGCCTCGCGGCCGGCGGTGCCTTCGACGGCTGCCGCGGGACGACGACCGAGACGGGCCGGCCGTCG
The DNA here is from genome assembly GCA_035686425.1 of Thermoleophilia bacterium. Taxonomy (GTDB): domain Bacteria; phylum Actinomycetota; class Thermoleophilia; order UBA2241; family UBA2241; genus CAIXSE01. The sequence goes on along the minus strand of DASRZL010000051.1, from coordinate 12,341 downwards.
GCCGCCGTCTCCTCCTCCCCCTACGGCGGCGTCGCCTACGCGACGGCGAAGGTGCTCGCGCGGACCATCGGCGCACGCCCCGCCGACACCTGGGGAGAGATCCACACGCGCGAGTTCATCACCGGCTCCTTTCAGCAGTACGGCTACTTCCCGCGCACGGACGAGTTCATCGCCGGTACCGGGGCGCGACGCGTCCACTCGGCCAACGTCGTCGCGCTCAAGGAGGGAGAGTCGGCCAAGCGCCTGGTCGTCGGCGCGCACTATGACTCCATCGACGTGGGCGAGGGCTACCTCGACAACGCCACCGGCGTCGGCCTCCTGCTCGAGGTCGCCGCCCGCATCAAGAACGTACTGACGCCCTACTCCATCGAGTTCGTCGCGTTCGGCGCCGAGGAGGACGGCTCGCTCGGCGCCAAGGACTACCTCCGCCGCATGAGCGACGACGAGCGGCGGACCATCATGGGAATGATCGATCTCGATGTGGTGGCCGGCGGCGACGAGCTCTCCGTCGCCAGCCGCTTCGGCGGCCCGACCTGGCTGCGCGACGACGCCCTGAGCGCCGCCGACTCGCTGGGAGTCCCGCTCACCACCAGTCCGGAGGGTCCAGGCCGGCCGGCCGGCGTGACGCTGGCGCCGGCCGATGACGAGCCCTTCGCGAAAGAGGACATCGCCACCGCCGTGTTCAGCGCCGTGTCGTGGGCGAAGAGCAGAAGGCGGCACGTGGCCGAGACTGCCGACGGGCCGCCCATCTGGCATACTCCGCGCGACACCGTCGCGTACGTCAACAAGAAGTATCCCGGGAGGGTCAAAGCGCAGCTCGCCGACCTCTCCGAAGTCCTCGAGACCCTGCTCACCAGCAAACTGAAGAGGCGCCCGTGAAGCTCGGCATCGTCGGCCTGCCCAACGTCGGCAAGACCACCCTGTTCAACGCGCTCACGCACGCCCAAGCGGCCGCGACCGCGTATGCGTTCACGTCCGCAGAGTCCAACCTGGGCGTGGTCGCCGTGCCGGATCCTCGCCTCGACAAACTGGACGAGGTCCTCGAGACGCCCAAGAAGGTCAACGCGACCATCGACGTCGTCGACATCGCCGGTCTGGCGGAAGGCGCCAGCCGCGGCGAGGGACTGGGCAACCGCTTTCTCGCCGACATCCGCGGCGTGGACGCCGTGGCGCACGTGATCCGCGCCTTCGCCAACTCCGAGGTCGCGCACGTGAGCGACCGGCTCGCCCCGCACGCGGACGTGGACCTCGTCGAGACCGAGCTCCTGCTCAGCGACGCCGAGCTCGTCGAGCGCCGCCTCGAAAAGACCCGTAAGGCGGCGCGCAGCGGCGACAAGGCGGCGAAGCACGAGCTCGAGGTACTGGAGGCGCTGCACGCGGCGTTGATGGACGGCGCGCTTGCGCGCAGCGTCGAGCGCTCCCGCGACGACGCGCCGCTGTTCCGCGAGCTCGCGCTCGTGAGCGACCGCCCCGTGCTGTTCGTTCTCAACACCGACGACGACCAGAGCGCCGCGGCTGCGCTCGAGCAGCACGCGGACTTCGTGGCTTGGGCGCGCGGCCGGGGCGACCAGGTGGTCGCCGTCGCCGCGCGCCTCGAAGCTGAGCTCGCCGACCTCGAGCCCGAAGAGGCGGCCGAGTTCCGTGCCGAGCTCGGCGCCGGCGACGCCGGCACACTCGACGTCGTGCTGCGCGCCGCCTACGAGGTGCTCGGCTACATCACCTTCTTCACCGGCGACTTCCGCAGCAGCGAGTCACGCGCCTGGCAGCTGCCGCGCGGCTGGACCGCCAAGCAGGCGGCAGGCCGCATCCACAGCGACATCGAGCACGGGTTCGTGCGCGCCCAGGTCGTGAGCATCGGCGACCTCATCGAGCTGGGCTCTTTCCATGCCGCCCGCGAGAAAGCGCTGCTGCGCACCGAAGGCAAGGAGTACGTCGTCCAGGACGGCGACGTGATCAACTTCATGCACACCGGCTGAGCACCTGCTTCACGCGCCCGGGCCGTGCGCCTGCACGTCGCTCGCCGAAGGCCGGCGCCCGTCCCCCCTGGAGCCCACACCGTGCCCTCAGAGGGGCGTGAGGATCTCGATGTCGCCGGCGGTCGCCTGGACGGGATACGACTCGGCGACCGGCCCGGTGAACCTGACAGCCACACGCTGACCTACGGCGAGGTCGGCTGCGCTGAGCTCGTACCGCCCCTCTCCAGCCGGTGTCCATACGACGGTCCTGGCCGTCACGCGCACCGAAGCCCGGTCGACGGAGCTGTCCGACCCGGGATCGGCAACGACGAGGAGGACCGGCCAGCCGCCGTCCTGCGAACCGGGGCGAGCGAGCTCGCGGACGACGCCGGTGATGTCGGCCAGGCCGTCGGCCGGCGGAGTCGGGGACGGCGTGGACGCCGTCCCTCCCCCCGCCGGCCCTCCGCAGCCGACGACGACCGGGACCCACAGCACGGCGAGCACGGCCAAGGCCGCCAGCGCCCGACCCGTGTGTCTCATGAGCGCACCTCCCGCCGGACGCCGCGGGCGCCCTCCGTCGTCTCCCGCGGAGACGCGCGAGCGGCGCACAGCGTTCGCGCGCGGCGGTAGAATCCGGAGGCGACCACCGCACCCGGCCATGAGCGCCCAGTCCCGACATACCTCCCTGCCCCCCGGCTACAGCCTCCGGGCCCCCTCCCCGGACGACGCCGAGGCCGTCGCCGCGCTCAAGCGCGCCGTAGACGTCGCGCGCCACGGCGACTCCGACGTCACCGTCGACGAAGTGCGCGAGGAGTGGGCCCTGCCCCGGCTCACCATGGACGACGACGTGTGGCTCATCGAGGACGGCGGGCAAGCCGTAGTCGGCTATGGACTGTGCTGGGTCGAATCGCCGCCGGGCGAGATCGTCACCGAACAGACCGTGGCGCCGGCGCATCGCGGGCACGGTCTGAGCGAGTTCCTCCTGAGGCTGGGCGAAGTTCGGGCGGCGGAGCAACTCCTCGCCGGCGCTCCGGACGCCGAGGGCGAACTCGGCGTGTGGTCTCACGAGAGCGACACGCGCCGAATCGAGCTGTTCGCCGGGCACGGCTACCGGCAGGTGCGCACCTTCCTGCGCCTCGACCGTGACCTCGCGGCGCCGGTCGAGGCGCCGGCATGGCCGGCCGGCATCGCGGTCCTGCCGTTCCGCAGGGACCGCGACGAGGCGGCCGTTCACGCCGCCGGCGAGGAGGCCTTTCTCGACCACTTCCGGCCGTCCCAGATGGATCTCGACGAGTGGCTCGAGTACCGCTTCGCCCGCGACGACTTCGACCCCGGCCTGTGGTTCGTCGCCTGGGACGGCGATGCCGTCGCCGGCGCCGTCCTCGCCATCGTGACCCCGGCAGGGGGCTACGTGGACGAGCTCTTCGTACGCCGACCGTGGCGCGGCCGGGGCCTCGGGCGGGCGCTCCTCCTGTACGAGTGCGCCGAGCTGCGGCGCCGCGACCTGCCGCGGGCGTATCTCGGCGTCGACGAAGCCAACCCGACCGGGGCGCGGCATCTCTACGAGTCCGCCGGCTTCGCATCGTCGCGCGGCGCTACCTACTTCTTCGAGAAGCGGCTGGGCTCCGGCTAGGGATGCTCGCGGCGCGACCCGAACCGGCGCAGGAGAGGAAGGCAGACTTCGCCGCACCGCGACGACGCAACGCTGTCCTGGACCCGTCCGGGACAGCGCCTTGACTCCTGCCCCCTCGGAGCGTCTAATGAGCGACGCACAATCGTGCGGACCAGCCGGAGGGAGCGCAGATGAGGCAGACGTTCGTGGCGGAGAGCGCCCGCCGCCACGCCGCCGGCGGACTGCGCCGCGCGCGGCTGGTCGCCGCCCATACGCTCTTCTCCCGCGCCCACACCGGCCGCTACTTCGGCGGTCTCTGGTTCAAGGTCTTCAGCGAACGCGGGCCCTGCTGACCTCGAGTCGCAGGCCGCGCCGCCGGGGGAGCGCGCAGATGCGCGCCCGACCAGCGGCGAACCTCCGTTCAACCGCCGGAAGACCATCGCGAAAGGGATCACCGTGAACCGAGCCACGCTCACCATCTGGGACGACGACGCCTGCCGCCGCATCCACCAGGCCTCGCTGACGCTGCTCGCGCGCACCGGCATCGAGATGAAGGACGAACGAGCCCGCGAGCTCTGCGCGGCGGCCGGCGCCGCCGTCGAGGGGCGTCGCGTGCGTATCCCCGCGACGCTCGTAGACGCCGCGCTCGCGAGCGCACCGCGCTCCTGGACGCTGCGTCCGCGGGGCGGGGACACGGCGCCGCTGGAGCTCCGCGACGGCGCCGGCTACGTGGGCAGCGGGCCGGACTGCCTCTACGTCTCCGACCCTGTGACGGGCGAGCGTCGGCGGGCGCTGCTCGCCGACGTCGAGACCGCCGCACGCGTCGCCGAGGCCCTGCCCAACATCGACTTCGTCATGAGCATGGCCCTGCCGGACGACGTCGCCAACGAGGTCGTCGACGTCGCCCAGTTCGCCGCCATGCTCCGCGGCACGCGCAAGCCCATCGTCGTCTCGAGCCCCTTCGGCGGCGAGACGCTCTACACCATGCACGAGATGGCGGCGGCCTGCGGCGAGGCGGCGAGCTTCGCCTGCCTGGCCATGAGCTCGCCCCCGCTCATGCTCGACGACGTCGCCTGCAGCAAGACGCTCGCCTGCGCCGATCTCGACGTCCCGCTGGTGCTGGCGCCGTCCGTATCCGCCGGCGCACAAGGCCCGGCGTCGATCACGGCCTGCGTGACGGTCGCCAACGCCGAAGTGCTCGCCAGCCTCGTCCTCCACCAGCTCGGCAAGCCCGGCGCGCCGTTCGTCATGGGCGTCGGCACCGGCGTCATGAACATGCAGACCGCCGTCGAGGTCTACAACGGGCCGGGGGTCTTCGTCGGCAACCAGGCGCAGCTCGACGTGATCCGCTGGTACGGGCTGCCGAGCTGGCACTACTCGGGCCATTCGGACAGCAAGGCCCTCGACGAGCAGTGGGCGCTCGAGCTCGGGATCGCCACGATCATGGGCGCGCTCTCGCGCGCGACTCTGCTCCACGACGTCGGCTACCTCGAGAGTGGCCTGCAGAGCGCCCTCGAGGGCCTCGTGCTCGGCGACGAGGTCGCCGGCTACGCGCGCGCCTTGCTCGAGGACCTTCCCGTCGACGACGAGGCTATCGCGCTGGCGGAGATCGAGGCCGTCGGACCCGGCGGCAACCACCTCGGGACCAGGATGACGCGACGCAACCACAGGCGCCACTGGCGGCCGTCGCTGATCGACCAGAACGGCTACGAACGCTGGGCCGCGAGCGACGATCTCACCCTACTCGAGCGCGTACGTGCGCGGCTCGCCGAGATCCTGGCCGCAGAGCCTGCGTTCGCGCTCGATCCTGCTGTCGCGGAAGCGGTCGAGCGGCTCGCGACGACCGCTCACGAGTCGTGAGCGGATCGTGAGCGGGCCGCTCCCGGCGGCCTGAGGAGCGTTGGCTGGAGGCGGGTGGTCGGGTGGACCGGACGCCCCCGCCGGCCAGCGCGTCTGTTACGCTTCCTCTTGAGGTCTCCCCTGCCGGGACTTCGGGGCACGGCGCCCGACGCACGAACGTCGCCGCAGGTCTGCGACGCGCGAGAGCGGGAACACCGGCGTCGCGCCCGAGGCAGGGGCCGATCTGGGGAACGCAGGCGGCAGGGGTCCACCGGGAGGCGAAGAGCCGCGAGGTCGAGACTTGTGGTCATCGGCGTGTTCGCTGTGGCGGTCGCGGCATGCGGCATCATCGCGCACCGCGCGGGAGTGCTCCCCGGCTCCACGCAGGCCTCGGCCGACTCCGCCAAGGTCGCGAGCCCCGTGTTCCGCATCACTTCCCTCGCCTGGCCGCAAGAGGCGCTCGGTCTGGCAGCCACCGGCACCGAAGTGCTGTGGGAGCAGCGCCACCGCAGCGCGGCGATCGCCGGCCTATGGTCCTACGACGTGCGCACGCGACTGTCGGAGCGCCTGCTCGGCCACCGTGCGACGGGTACGGTCGCCGGCTCCCTGAGCGCCTCCGGCGACGTCATCGTCTGGCGGGCCTGGCCGGGTCGCCGGGGCGTCGGGTCGCCGAGCATCCGGGGCTACGACAAGACGAACTCCCGTCGCTGGACCGTCGCCGAACAGGGGAGCGACCCGACGATCGCCGGCGACACCCTGATCTGGGTAGAACGTCACGGGGCTGGTGCGAAGGACGACGCTATCCGCGGCATCGACAAGGTCACCGATGAGGAGTACAGCATCCCCGCCGACGGGCGCGTGCGGGACGTTGCGGCACGGGGCTCGTGGGTGGCGTGGATCTCCCGCCGCGGCGAGGACTCCGCGGTCTGGGCCGGCTCGTACCGCCGCGCCAAACGCCGTCAGCTCGCCGCCGGCGGCAGCGCCATCGCCATCAACCGGGACCGCGTGGTGTGGGCGACCGACGTCGGCCGTCGCTCCATCGCCATCGTGTCGTGGGATCGACGCTCGGGCAACTCAAAGGTGCTGTGCCGCCTCGTCGGGGCGGCATCCTCGCTCGCGATCAACCGCGACTTCGCCGTCTGGGTGACGACCCGAGAAGCGACCGGGCCGCAGGTGTGGGCCTACGACTTCAAGCGCGACCGGTCCTTCCCGGTGAGCGCAAACGCCGGCGAGCAGGCGAGCCCGGTCATCGTCGCCGGCACCGTCTTCTGGGCCGACCGCCGCAGCGGCGAATGGGAGCTGTACGCTCGGACACTCCAGCCGTGATCCGCGCGCCGGCGTTCGCGTCTCAGACGGCCGGCGCGCCCAAGACCAGCGCACCCCTCGTGTAGACTCGTGCGGGGCGCTCCGCCCCGCACGCGACCCGGAGGGACCATGCCCGTCATCAAGGCCGAGCACCTGAGCAAGCGCTTCGGCAAGAAGGTCCTCGCCGTCGACGATGTCAGCTTCTCGATCGAGCCGGGCACCATCACCGGCGTCCTCGGCCCCAACGGCGCCGGCAAGACGACGACGCTGCGGATGATCCTCGACCTCGTGCGCCCGACGTCCGGATCCGTGACCATCCTCGGCAGCCGCTACCGTGATCTGCGCGCGCCCGCCGCCAGGGTCGGCGCGCTCCTCGACGCCTCCGGATTCCATCCCGGCCGCTCCGGCCGCAACGCCCTGCGGGTCATCGCCTTCGGCGCCGGCGTGAGCGATGCGCGCGTGGACGAGACGCTGGAAGTCGTGGAGCTCACCCCGGCGGCGCGGCGAGCCGTCAAGGGCTACTCCAGCGGCATGAAGCAGCGCCTCGCCCTCGCGGCTGCCCTGCTCGGCGACCCCGAGGTGCTCATCCTCGACGAGCCCGCCAACGGCCTCGACCCCGAAGGCATGCTCTGGCTACGAAGGTTCTTGCGCGCACAGGCGGCCGAGGGGCGGACCGTCGTCGTCTCGAGCCACGTGCTGGCCGAGGTGGAGCAGACGGTGAACGACGTCCTGATCATGAGCAAGGGCAAGCTGCTCGTGCAGGGACCGATCGACGGGCTCACCGCCTCGGCCCAGCCGGTGGTCCGGGTGCGCTCGCCGCAGGCGCAGAAGCTGGAGGCCGCGCTCCGCTCCGCCGGCGCGGCCGTCAACCGCCTCGACGACGCCCTCGCGGTGCGAGGGCCGTCCGCCGCCGCGGTCGGTGATGTCGCCCACGCCCAAGGCGTCGCGATCCACGAACTGCTGACCGAACAGGCCAACCTCGAAGACCTCTTCCTGCAGATCGCCGGCACGAGGCGGGACCAGTGATCGCCCTCATGCGCGCCGAGTTCCTCAAGCTCAGCAGCACGCGCACAGCACTCGGCCTGTTCATCGCGGCCGTCGTCGTCAGCCTTCTGCCCGCGGTGCTCATCATGAGCCTCGTACCCCGTGACGCGCTGTCCGACGGCGGAACGGCGATCGCCGCCACCGGCCTCGCGCTGGTACCCATCCTCGCCGTGGTCTTCGGGATCCTCGGCATGACCAACGAGTACCGCCACGGCACGATCACCTACACGTACCTCGCCACCCCCCGGCGCAGCGTCGTGATGATCGTCAAGCTCGTCTGCTACGGCGTCGTGGGCGTCGTCGTCATGGCGGCCACCGGACTACTCGTCGTCCTCGCGATAGATCTGATAGCGGCACTTCGCGACATCGCGCTTCCGTGGCTCACGACGTCCAACATCTCCGACCTCGAGACGTTCCGCGACCTGGGCCTGGTCCTGCTGACGACCGGCATGATGACCGCCTTCGGCATCAGTCTCGGCGCCCTCTTCCGCGCCCAGGTCCCGACGGTCGCCGGAGTCGTGGTCTGGGCGCTGGCGGTGGAGAGCATCATCGCCGTCATCAAGCCACGCGTGGGGATCTACCTGCCGTTCGCGGCGTTCCAGCAGCTCACGTTCGGCGGCTCCGTGGGTGCCGAGGGGAGCAGCGGGCTACCCACGCTGACTCAGCCTGAGGCGTTCCTGGTCGCCATCGCGTACATCGCCGTCTTCAGCGTCGCGGCCGTCTTCATCTCGCTCCGCCGCGACGTGACCTGAGGCCGCGGTGGCCGCCGACCCCAAGACCAGTTCTGGCGGCACAGCCGGCGACCCCGACGGCCCGGGCCGCTCGGGCGCCTGCCCCGTCTTCTCAGTGCACGGACCGCTCCGCGGATACGAAGCGGCGGCAGAAGGCATCCTCCGCGCTCTGCCCAGCTGGTTCGGGATCGAGTCTTCGATCGTGGAGTACGCCACCGCAGTCGAGGAGCTGCCGACCTTCGTCGCCTTGACCGGCGGAGAGGGCGACGTGGACGCATTGGACGCGGCCGCCGAGGCGGCGGCAGACGATGCGGTCGGCGCGGCTCGCGACGTCATCGGCTTCCTCACCGTCAAGCCGACGAGCGCGGACGCCTTGGAGCTGCACGTCATGGGCGTCCTTGCAGAGTGGCACCGGCGCGGGGTCGGCCGCGCGCTCGTGGAGCGCGCCGCGGCGTACGCCCGCGCCGAGGATTTCGCCCTCCTGCACGTCAAGACGCTCGCCGCGAGCGATCCGGACCCCGGGTACGCGGCGACGCGCGCGTTCTACCTCGCGCTGGGCTTTCGCCCACTCGAGGTCCTCCCGGCCGTCTGGGGGCCGGAGAACCCCTGCCTGCTGCTGGTCAAGCCGCTCTGACACCCGGGCGCCGCGACGCAGGCGAACACGCCCGCGGGACATCCGGGCGGCTCACCGAAGACGCCTGCCGCTGACGCAGCACGAGGACCGACCTGCCTGTTGCCGGTCCGGCCCGTCTGAGACGGAAAAGGGGCGGGCGCCGCAGGCGCCCGCCCCTTCACGCAAGCCCGCCTCAGGCGCCGGTGACCAGCGGCGACGGGATATTGAAGACGCGTGTCGTGAGCTCCTTGTCCAGCTGATAGAGGCCGGCCGGGTGCTCGCCCGCCATGCGGAACTTCTGCACCATGTCGCCGGCAGTCTCCTCCTCCTCGACCTGCTCGGCGATGAACCACTGCAGGAAGTTGTAGCTGGCGTGGTCCTTGATCTCGAGGGCGAGGGAAGCGAGCTCGTGGATGCGCCCCGTCACCTTCTCCTCGTGGGCGAGCGCCTCCTCGAACATGGAGAGGCCGTCGGGCCACTCCGTGCGCGGCTTCTCGATCGCCTCGAGCACGACGCGTCCCCCGCGCGTGAGGACGTAGTTGAACATGATCTGCGCGTGGGCCAGCTCCTCCTGGTACTGCACCGTCATCCAGCTCTGGCCGCCAGGCATGCCACTCTCGGCGAACTGGCTCGCCATCGACAGGTACAGGTAGCCCGAGTAGAGCTCCCAGTTGATCTGCTCGTTGATCGCGTCCTGCATCCTCGTGTCGAGCATGGTCATCCTCCATCGCTGTTTCCCGATCGCGGCGGGTGCGCCGCTCGTCATCACCTATCTACCCAATCGCGCGGGAGTGCGTTCACGGACGTCGAAGGGAACACTCAGGACAACCCGATCGGAGTCCCCATGAGCAGAGCGTTCGTCAAGGAGCCTGATGAGGGCGCGCCCGTCGAGGGCCTGCCCGAGCGGCAGATCAGCGACAACCCCAACTACGTCACGCCTGCCGGCCTCCATCAACTCGAGGACAAGGTCGGCGAACTCGAGACGCAGCGACTCGAGTTGCTCGACGGCGAGGATGACCTCGCTCGGGAGCAGCTTGTCTATGTGGATCGCGACCTGCGCTACTACACGGCGCGGCTCGAGAGCGCCATCCCCGTGGCGATGAGCCGGCAGCCGCGCCGCAAGGTGGCGTTCGGCGCCGCCGTGACCGTGAGCCAGAACGGCGGCGATCGCCGTACGTTCATCATCGTCGGAGAGGACGAGGCCGACCTGAAGGAGGGCAAGATCAGCTACGTGTCGCCGCTCGCCGAGGCCCTGGTCGAAGCCCGCGTGGGCAGCACCGTGCTCTGGCGACGGCCGGCCGGCAACCTGCAGCTCACCGTCGAGGCGATCGAGTACCCGGAGGAGTGAGCGGCGCGCCTGCGGCCGCCGCCCTACTCGAGCACGAGCGCAAGATACCCCGGCGTCGGCTCCTGCCCGAGCAGGAGCCCCGTGACGCCCTTCTGCGTGTCCCAGCCGTATGAGCGCGTGGGGTTCTCGTCGCTCATCACGGCGAGCGCCCACTTCTGCTTGCCCTTCTCCAGCCAGGCGGCCTGGACCATGAGCTTGTTGTCCAGGCCCAGCCATCCGCCCTTGAAGTACGTCTTCCAGCCTTCGGGGCCGGCAGCCGCGGGGATGCCCCAGCGCTGGATGGGGACGACGCCGGAGAGCAGTCGCCGCGCGAGACCGCGCCCCTCGACCGGCACGAGCGACTCGAGATCGTAGAAGAAGCGAGCTTGATCGGCGGCCGACACGCGCGTGTCGGCCCAGTCCGAGCCCTGTTCGTAGTCCCGCATGCGAGCGGCTTTGGCGACGGCGCGCATACCCTTGCTGCCGACGCGCCCGAAGATCGCGTACGCGGCGCCGTTGTCCGACTCCTCGATCATCTTCGTGAGCGTGGCCTCGGTGGAGGTGTCCGGCGTCGGATCGTCGCGTAGGGAGGCGACCAGGAGGATCGCCTTGGCCAGACTGGCGGCCTGGAAGGTGCGGTGCTCGTGGAAGCCGCCGGCAGCTTGGCCGTTGGTGTCGACGACCGCGAAGGCCACGTCGCCGTCGCGGCCGTCGAGCCAGCGCGCCGCGGCGGCAGCGGCCTTCGCGCCCGGGAAGCCGGGGGGCAACCGCGGAAGCACACGCAGCTCGGCAGTGGCCGGGGAGTCGGACGAGGGCGTCGGCGACGACGCGGGCTCACCTTCACCGAGCCGCAGCGCGTACGCATACCGGCCCGCCGGCAGATCCATGGGCACGGCGACCTGCAGCTTGCGGCCGGCCGGCGCGTCGCCGGTGAGCCGGCGCGCCTTGACCTGCGCCCCGGCCGCGTCCGTCACGACCAGCGTCACCGCCGTGGTCGTCCCCGCGTCGGCGACGACGCGGTAGCGGATGGTGACCTCGTCGCCGCGATGCACCTCGAGGTCGGCGAGACCGGCGACGCGCGCCGGGGTGACGGCCGGCGACGGCGGGGCTGCCACGGTGGACGGCGGCTCCGCCGTGCCGGCACCCGGCTCGTCGCCGCGCAGCAGCGCGACGGTAGTGACGGCGACGGCAGCCAGAATGGCGACCGCGCCCAGCGCACCGAGGGCGGCGACACGCGCGCGGCGGCGGCGGCGCTTTCTCGACTCGTAGATGGTCGGCCTCTCGCTCACGCGACCATCCTATCCGGTGATCCGCCGGCCGGTCTTCACCCCGGTTGCCTGCCGCCCGGACACGCCGGGACAGCCCTGCGAGCGGCCACTTCGAGAAGAGCGCGGCCGGCGCACTCAAGGGCAGTGGAGTGACGCCGAAGCGCGGCGCCTGGGCAGATCCGTGGGCGACCGGCCGACCGGCCTGTAGTCATGCGCCCCGGGCTCACTCGTACCGGATGGCGTCCTTCACCCGATGCTCGAGCTCGCGGTAGCGGTCGGGATCGATGCCGGAGAGGACCTCGGGATGCTGGTCGCGCAGATGGTCGAAGTACTTCTCCTCGACCTTGCGCACCTTGCGCTCCTCGGCGACGAAGGCGCAGCCCCGCAGACCCACGTCGGCGCAAGAGACGCCCAGCATGACGTGCCCCTCGAGCTCGTGCGGCGGGGCTCCGGGCTCGAGGCTGTGCATGCCGCTCTTGATGCGCGTCTCGAGTTCCTGGTGCTGAGCGTTGGTGAGTCCCGTGACGAGGTGAGGGTGCTCGTCACGCAGGTGTTCGAGCATGGTGTCCTCGACCTTGTGGACCTTCTCACCATCGGCGACGAAGTCGCAGCCCTCGATGCCGATGTCCTTGCAGCCTACGCGCAGC
>DASRZL010000050.1:0-6965 GCA_035686425.1 Thermoleophilia bacterium | reverse complement strand
CGCAAGAAGAAGAAGGGCGGTGCCGACGACGCAGAGCAGACCGGCTACGGGCACGGCGGCGGTGTGCAGGCCGCACCTATCGGCTACATCGAGCTGTCCGGCGGCAGAGCCAGCTACCAGCGCATCGCCGATCCCGCGCGCCCCATGGCCATCGCACTGCTCTTCCCGCTCATCGGGGCGATCTCGATCGCCATCGTGGTGCTCGTCTCGGCGTGGCTCAAGGATTGATCCGCGGCTGGTGCGTTGGTCGCCGCGAGTTCGGTGCCGTGTCGGTGGCGGTCCCCCAAGCGGCGTTCGACAAGCTCAAGCGGTCCGGGGTCTCAGCGGCCGCGCAGGTATCGCAGGCAGAGCCCTGGCCACGACGGTGACTTCGGCAGCGCGCCGGCGTCACCGTCGTCTTGCGGCGACGACCACGTGACGAGAGGTATGCATGACCTGTCCAGCCTCCGTCGTGCAGCAAGGTCGGTGCGGTGCGATGGGGAGGCGGTGGTGGCCTGAGCGAAGGCGGCGACGCGGTGCTCGCTACCCCGTCGCGCCGACAGCCTGTCTCAAGCGTTGCGCGGAGCAACTGTGCGCTCGGGCCTCACGTCGACGAGCGGACCCCTCTTACAGTGCCGCGGTTGGTCGCCTGACCGCGCATCGTCAAAGACGGCGCCATCGCCCGTCGTCGCCCCGGCGCATCTGCTTCCTCGAGTCCAGGACGCCGGCGCCTGGGTATGGATACCGAGGAGCAGGCAACGCTTCATTGATCGCGTGGTCACGGTGAAGGCACTGTACGTCAGCAGTTCGATCGGCCTCGGCCATGTCGCCAAGGACCTGGCGATTGCGCAAGAGCTGCGGCGTCTTCGCCCCGATACCGAGATCCTCTGGCTGGCGGGACATCCCGCGTCGGATGTCCTGCGAAGCGCGGGAGAACACGTGTTGCCTGAGGCCGCGCGCTGGCGCGGGGCGAGTGCGATCGCGGAGCGGTGTACCCGCGACGGGCGGCTCAATCTCGTCGCCTACGTCTACCGATCGCTGCCCTCGTGGATGGTGAACGCGCGCCTCTTCAAAGCCGTGCTCGAATCCCGGGCCATCGACGTCGCCATCGGCAACGAGGCCTACGAGGTGGACATCCCCCTCATCCTGCGCATCTTGCGGCTGCGCGTCCCCTTCGTCATGATCTTCGACTTCGTCGCCACCGACCCGATGACTCCGAACCTCCCGGAGCGGTTCGGGGCCTGGTGTCTGAACGCCCTGTGGTCGCTCGATGGCGGCATCTACGACGGCGACCCGCACTCGGCGATCTTCATCGGAGAGATCGGCGACATCCCCTCCAGGTCGTTTGGGCTGGCGCTTGGAGGCAGGCGCGAACACGCCCGGGACCACTATGACGTCGTCGGCCACGTCATCGGTTTTGACCCGCAGGACTTCACCGACAGAGGAGCGTGGCGTGGGCGGCTCGGCTACGGCGAGGAGCCGCTGATCGTCTGTGCCGTTGGAGGCACCTCGATCGGGCGGGACCTGTTGGAGCTGTGCGGTCAGGCCTTTCTACCGTTGCGCGACGCGCTGCCGGACGCGCACATGGTGCTCGTCTGTGGTCCCCGTCTGGCGCCCGAGTCCCTGCGCGCGCCCGCAGGCGTGACTGTGCTCGGCTACGTTCCGCGGCTCTACGAGCACTACGCGTGCAGCGACGTGGCAGTCGTGCAGTGCGGGGCCTCGTCGACGACCGAGCTCGCCGCCTTGAGGAGGCCGTTCATCCACTTCCCGATCGACGGGCACTTCGAACAGGAGGTCGTCGCCCGGCGTCTCGCTCGCTACGGAGCAGGTCGGCGGCTCTCGCTGACGCAGACGACGCCTGCACAGCTTGCTGCGGCGATCACGCAGGAGTACGGGCGAGTCGCGGCCTGGGATGCGATGCCCGTGGATGGCGCCCGCCGGGCGGCGCATCATGTGCTGCGCGCTCTCGACGGCCGTTCCGGGGCGCCCTTGTCGGCCTCCTAGGAGGATGGCCTGCGCGCCACGCCTATTCGATGTCGAGGCATCGGCAGGCCGTCGGCGCCGTGCATGAATGTGATGCACAGAGCGTGCCTGTAAGGAGGACGGGTTCGCGTGACCTGTGCGGCCCTCTGACTTGGTCGCGACGGCGCCTCGGAGGAGTCAGCTTCTCTATGAACCGCGCCTTGAGTACTTGCGGCGCTGAGGGCCGACTGAGATCTGCTCACAAGCCTCTGGAGTCGGGACGGTTCAGTCCGGCTGTAGCTGGTCGAGCTGCGTTCGAAGGGCACAGAGAAGAAGGCAGTCGCCGCCTCCGGCTTCTCTCCCGCAAATGGGCGCTGTTTCGTCCGAGCCGTACGCCCCGTTCCTTCCGAATCAACAGACCTGTCGACGTTCGGCCGACAAGACGCCTGATCACGATCGGCAACGATGGACTACGTGGCATCGCTTGAGCCCGATGCGGCTGATGCTGATAGTCTTAGTCGTTAGCTGGCGTGAAAGTGCCGGCATAGATGAACGGCTGCTGAAGGGAAATGAAGTGCCGAAGAGCAAAGGCAAGCCACGGGCACCCAAGAAGGGTCGTCCCATCGACCCCGCGCGGCGGCGATACTGTTCGTTCTGCAAGGAAAAGGTCGATGAGGTCGACTACAAGGACGTGGCGGTCCTTCGCCGCTACGTGAGCGATCGCGGCAAGATCAAGACTCGCCGCGTCACGGGTGCATGCCGGCGTCACCAGCGCCAGGTCGCCGTGGCTATCAAGAGGGCCCGTGAGATGGCCCTGCTCCCGTATACGGCTTCTGTCGCCGCTGGGGATGACAAGCGTGGTGGGCGGCGCGGTCGAGGCTGACGCTCAGGCGCAACTGCTCCTCTGCGCCGCTCGGGATCGACTCCCTCCGACCTCTCAGTGAACTGCGCCGCATCGCGGCAGACTCGACACTGGATCCAGGGATTCGACGGTGAGGCTCGCGTGGCGCTGCGGCCGTAGGCGGCCAAGATCAGCGCAGCGACGGCCAGCAGGGCCACGACTGGATGAGCCCGCTTGGGCGGCAGCGGCTACCCCTGCTCGACCGAGCCCTGCTCAGGGCAAGAGAATGTGCCGCACGGCTTCGGACGAGCAGTCCGCGGCGCTCTTCTGCGTGAGCAGGCGCCTGAGGGCCTCGAACTGTTCCCACAGGACGGTCATGAGGGCGCCGCTCTGCGGGGAGTAGGGCGCGAACTCATCGATCCGGGCGACGATGACGCCGGGGGCGAGCAGTTCGATGGGCTTGCAGAGGTGGCGCAGCCCGCGGCTCTCGTCCTCGTTCCAGGCGACCGCCCAGAACTTGAGGCCGCTCAGGTAGTCGCCGTGGACGCGGGCCGTGACGGAGAGTGTGTACTCGTGCGGCTCACGCTTCCAGTAGACGACGCCCGCGGCGATCGAGTCATCGACGACCTTCGCGTCGGCAACGGCCTCGGTGTCCTGCAGACTCCGCGCGAACTCGGCCCCAGTGGCGCTGATGATCTGCACCAGGTCGACGAGGCTGGTGGGCTCGTCCGTGGCCCGGATAGGGCAGTACTCGTCGGCGCCGCCTCCACTGGGGAACAGCTCCTCGAGGAGCCAGCTCTCCGTCCCGGGCGGCGCCGGTGCGCCGGCCACCGCACCGAGCTCCAGCTCCTGGAAGCGAGCCGACGAGGCCAGCTCGAAGGCGCCGCCTGGCTGGCCGAACGCCGCCCAGGTGCGACGTCTGGTCGCCCCGCTGCCCTCGAACTCCTCCCAGCGGGCGTGGGAGAGGGCGAGCCGGCAAAGGGGCTCGTAGGGCAGCGCCAGGAAGCGGCGCGCATCGGCGGCCGAGCGGAAGAGCGCATCGCTGTAGAAGAGCTGCTGTCCCAGCCCGCCGAAGGTGCGCTCGGGCAAGCGCGCCGCGTACTTGTAACAGGGGCGTAGGCCGGCCGCGCCGACGGCACGAGCAGCGACTCGAGCGACGACGTCGCTGAGAGAAGGAGCGCGGGGCTCATCAGGTGTCACTGTCACACTCGCTGCTCTGCTGGTTGCTCACATCCGAGAACCTACCACCGAGGATGCCAACGGTACATCGGCGATTGTATGCGCCGCGCCCTCGTCCCAGACGGGCTCTCGCAAGCACCACGGGAAGCGGACCAGGGAACCGGGTCAGGTGAGACTCAGTCGCGCCGGCATGACGCCGGCGGCGATCGAAGACGGCCTGCACAGCGGCAACGTCCACGCCTCGGTCACCTCTCCATGGGCGCCGACCATCGACACGAACTCGCTTGGGCGCATGCCACCGCGCTCACGCGCTCGTACCGGTCTCTATGAAGTCCTCTGTCGAGTGACAGCACGCCGAAACACAATGGCGATGAGCGGCGTCGCGACGATGAGCGTCAGCCACACGATGGAGATCACAGCGATCTCGAAGTCGTCACCGCGATCGATCCCGCGGAAGGCCGAGATGATGACGAGCGCGAGGATCGCCGCAGCGAAGCTCACGACGAACAGCCAGCGGAGGGCGCGCTCGAGCCTGTTCTTCTGCATGAACACCGGGGCCAGGCACAGCAAGGCGAGGCTCATCAGGAGGTAGCCGATCTCCTCGAGTGCGATGAACACCCCGTTCGGGTTGTACATGGTGAGCATCGCCCACCCATCGAGCTGCCCCTTCTCGAGGCTCGGCTGCATCACCGTCACCTGGAGGTAGTAGTCGATGAGCAGCACAGCGGCGGCGATGATCGCAACGCAGAGCGCGACCAGGCTGTAGGCCTTCCGGGCCGGAGGCGCGTACTCGTGGATCGCGGCCATGAGCGCGACGAAGAGCAGCATCAGCACCATCGCCGGGTACATCCAGAGGTAGTCGCCGGGCCACTGCTCGGCGATGACGGAGCTCGCGAACGGATAGGGGACCGAGTCCGGGAGGGCCGTCAGCGCCAGGGCGAAGGTCACCACGGTCAGGGCGGCGGTGACATTGGCGATCCAGAACCCGAATCGGCAGGCGGCACCGGCCCTCGCGCTGTCGAGCAAAGCAGTCGAGTCAGCGCTCACTTCCCCTAACCCCCTCTGTGCGACAGACGATGCGGCGGCGTTCGCCTCAGTCTATAGGCTGGTCATCACGCGGTGGCTCCTGGGTGCAGACGCCCTGAAGTCGACCCAGCCGGCGCTCACGATGTCAGTGCCGCCGCTCTCGAGGAACGCCGCCTTCGCCTGGTCAGAGGACCGCGTTGAAGAGGAAGCCGACGAACATGATGCCGGCGCCGACGACTCCGAGGAAGGTGAAGATGAGCGGCCACTTCAGCACTTTCTTGAGGATGATCGTCTCCGGCAGCGAGAGCGCGATGACCGCCATCATGAAGGCGAGAACGGTGCCGAGCGCGGCCCCTTTCTCGAGGAGAGCCTCCACGATCGGGATGATGCCCGCCGCATTGGCGTACATGGGGATTCCGAAGAGGACCGCGAGCGGCACGCTCCACCAGGCGTCGGCGCCCATGATGCTGGCCATGAAGTTCTCGGGCACGTAGCCGTGGATGATGGCGCCCACGGCGATGCCGGCGAGCACGTAGGGCCAGACCTTGCCGACGATGTCCTTGACGGCCTGCCAGGCGTAGGCGACGCGGCCGGGCCAGTCGAGCTCCTGAACGTCCTCGGCATCGCCCATGCGGATCTCCCGCACCCAGTCCTCGATGAAGCGCTCCATCCTGAGGCGTCCGATCACCCAGCCGGCGACGATGGCGATGACGAGGCCGGTGACCAGATAGAGGGCCGCGACGTCCCAGCCGAGGAGTCCGTAGAGGAGCACGAGGGCGATCTCGTTGACCATCGGTGCGGCGATCAGGAACGAGAAGGTGACGCCCAGCGGGATGCCGGCCTCGACGAAGCCGATGAACAGCGGCACGGCCGAGCAACTGCAGAAGGGCGTCACGATGCCGAGGCCGGCGGCCATCACGTTGCCCGTCGTCTCGCGACGCCCGCGCAGCAGCGACCTGGTGCGCTGCGGGCTGAAGAACGAGCGCACCATGCCGACGCCGAAGACGACGATGGTGAGCAGGAGCAGCACCTTGACGCTGTCGTAGACGAAGAACTCGAGCGCCGAGGCCCAGCGGCTGTCTGAGAGGTCCAGGACGTCGTGGAACAGCCAGACGACGAAGGGCAGCCAGAAGTGGTAGAGCACGGCCCACAGGGCGACGCCGCCTGCGACCTGCGCCCACCAGGGCAGCCGCTTGAAGGCGCGCGCCACCGCCCGGAACGGCGCGCGCCAGCCGCGGCTCGCGCCAGCTGCAGGCGCGCCGCTCGGGGCAGCCTGAGCGGCGCAGTCGCACACAGGCACCACCCGGGCAGACGCCTCGCCTGGGTCCGGTCCTTCGACGGCCGTCTCCCCGGCCGCTGCCGCTGGCTCCTCGAGAGCCTTCGTCGTCATGCCTCGGCCCTGCCTTGCTCCGGTCCCGCGAAGCTCGTGATCAGTGTCGTTGCGGCAAGGTCTCGCTGCAGCCGCTCATGGTCGTAGGCGACGCGAGCGAACTCCACGAACCCGGAGTCCTCGCCCAGCCTGGTCGGGTCGACGATCGCGTAGCACACGCGCCAGTCGCCGTCCTTGGGACGCCCGCCGCTACCTACGTTGACGAATGTGGTCGCGCCGACCGGCCGGGCGTAGGGGATGTGCGTATGCCCGAAGAGGATCGCCGGGTACGGGTACTCGCTGGCGAGGCGCTCCATGGCGGAGGCCGGACGATCCTCGAAGAGGTACTCATTGATGCGGCGCGGGCTGCCGTGCACGGCGAGCAGCTTGCCCGCCGGTGTGTCCAGCTCGAAGTGGTCGTCGAGCGTGCGCAGGTACGCCTTGACCTCGTCGGTCACGGCCTGCTGTGTCCACTCGAGCGATACCGCCCCTTCGGCGCGCTGCTCGTCGGTCTTGTACACGCAGCCGCAGTCGCCGGTCTCGAAACCGATGCCCTGGTCGTAGTTGCCCATGAGCGAGGGGATGCCACGGTCGCGAACGAGCAGGGAG
>DASRZL010000049.1:0-63592 GCA_035686425.1 Thermoleophilia bacterium | reverse complement strand
CGCGGCGGCCGCGCCGGACACTCCGGATCGATGCAGACCCTCCAAGGGCCGCGGTTCGTCGTCACGACGACCATCGGGGCGCCGCAGGTCTCGCAGGTCTCGCCCGTCGCGGCCAGGTCGCCGCGCTGCGGCAGTGGGTAGCTCGTCTGGCACTCGTCGTAGTTGGTGCAGCGCACGAAGCGCTTGAGTGTACGCGGCGAGCGGCGAGCGATCAGGTCGCCGTGCTTGCCCGCTTTGGCGCAGGCGGAGCACACGCCGACATTGACCTCCGGCTCGTGGTTGGTCGAGCAGGCGGGGTCGAGGCACACGACGCGCGGCTTGGTGCGGAACTGGATGACCTTGACCTGCGGCGTGCCGCACTCGGGGCACGGCTCCGGGACCGCTTCGATCTTGCCCTGCGGCAGCGGATAGGTGACGTCGCAATCCGGCCAGCCCGAGCAGCCGACGAACTGGCCGCGCGTCTTGGGAGAGGCCTTGACGAGCAGATCGTGACCCGACTTCGGGCAGACGCCCACCTTGGCGTCGCCGGCGCCCGCGACCCTGAGCATCTCGCCGACCTCGGCCGCCTTGGGAAGCAGGTCGTCCATCGCCCGCGCCAGCAGCTCGCGTGAGTGCGCGACCACCTCGGTGCGCGACCTGCCGCCGGCGGCGATCGCGTCCATCTCGGCCTCGAGCTCGGAGGTCATGTCCGGCGTCGTGATGCGCTGCGCGTACGTCGAGAGGGCATCGATGACGGCGCGGCCGAGGTTAGTCGGCCGCGGCGGCTCGTCGACCACGTACTTGACCTCGAGCAGGCGCTCGATGATCGCGTGGCGGGTCGCCTTGGTGCCGAGGCCGCGCTTCTCCATCTCCTGGATGAGCTTGCCCTGCGAGTAACGCGCCGGCGGCTCGGTGGCCTTCTGCGTCTGCTCGGCGCCGAGGAAGTCGACCTCGTCGTGCTCGTGCAGCGCCGGGAGTTGCTCGTCCTTCTTGAGCCCGTACGGGTAGACGCGGCGGAAGCCGGGCACGACGAGGACGTCGCCCTTGGCGACGAACGGCTCGCCGCCGACCTCGACGGTCACGGTGGTGCCCTCGACCACGGCGGCGTCCGACAGCGTCGCGAGGAAGCGGCGCGCCACGAGGTTGTACAGCTTCCAGGCCTCGGGCTTCAGCTTCTTGGGGTCTGCGGCGCCCGTCGGGTGGATCGGCGGGTGGTCGGTGGTCTCCTTGGCACCCCGGGTGGGATGCAGCGGCCCCGAGAGGATGGCGGCGGCGTGCTGGCGGAACTCGGGCACGCCCTGCAGGGCCTCGAGGATGGCGGGCAGGTCGAGCGACTGCGGGTACACCGTGTTGTCGACGCGCGGGTAGCTGATGAGGCCGTCCATGTAGAGCGACTCGGCGACGCGCATGGTGCGCCCCGGCGTGAGACCCTCCGCGGCTGCGGCGGCCTGCAGCGAGGTGGTGCTGAACGGCGCCGGCGGCTTGACCACGCGCCGCTTCTTCTCGGCGGCGGTGACCGTGCCGGACGTCATGCCGGCGACGGCCTCCATCACACGGGTCGCGTCCGCCTCGCTCTTGAAGCGACTGGTCGCGTGTGCGGCCGCGAACTCGGCCGCGTCGGCGCCGCGCGAGCGGAAGGCGCCCTTGACCGTCCAGTAGATCTCGGGCACAAAGGCCTCGCGCTCGCGCTCGCGCTCGACGATGAGCGCAAGGGTCGGCGTCTGCACGCGGCCCGCCGACCTCACGTTGCCGAAGCCGGTGAACTTGGCCACGGTGAGGTAGCGCGTTAGCACGGCGCCCCACACCAGGTCGATGTCCTGGCGCGACTCGCCCGCCTGCGCCAGGCAGTCGTCGACCGTGACGAGCTCGTCGAAAGCGCGCACGACTTCACCCTTGGTGAGCGCCGAGAACCGCGCCCGCTTGATCGGCGCCTTCTTGTTGACCTCGCGCACGAGCGCCGCGGCGTCGCTGCCGATGAGCTCGCCCTCGCGGTCGAAGTCGGTGGCGATCACGATCTCGTCCGCCTTGCGCGCGGCGCTCTTGAGGGCGCGGATCAGCTCGCGCTCCGCCGGCGTCTTGCCGATCGGCGCCCACACGAGGTACGGGAGCGCCGCGAGCTTCCACCCCTTGAGGTCGACGCCGTCGGTCGTGAACGGCTTCTTCTTCGGCCAGGGCGGCTTTGCCAGTGAATCGGGGATGGCGACCGGCGCCTTCATGGCGTCGTCCTCCCACACCGCGTCCCACGCGCCGTCGCCGAAGACGATCTGCTGGGGGAAGTCCACGCCGAGCACGTGACCTTTGAGCCCGATGCTCATCCACTCTTCCCCGTCGCGCTCGAAGGTGTAGACGGCCGTGCTGGAGACCTTTCCGGTCTTGGGCCTGCCGGTGGCCAGGATCTCGGCGAGCTTCTTCGCGGCGATGTTCTTCTCGGTGACGACGAGCTTCAAGGGCACGACCTTCTCGGAGGGAAAGCTGGAGACAACGACCGGGAAGGGAGTATACACAGCTGCGGCGAGCAAGCCACCTGTTCGCGCGCGCGGGCGAGGCGACATTGCGCGCAACCCGGGACCGTGCTCAACCGCGTGCGGTCAGGTCTCCCGGCTGATCCTCCGGCGGAGGGTGAAGATGCGCTGCCGCACCGGCGTCGCCGGCACGTGGTCCCCGACGGTGAGCGGCGGGGCGAGGCGCTGCACGATCGCCTGCTCGAGGCCGCCGAGCGTGTCGCGGTCGTCGTGCGGATGCACGGCCACGGAGAGGTGCGCGCGCATCCACGCGCCGAGCGCCTGCTCCGACGACGGCGTGATCAGCATCGCCGCCTGCCCCTGCAGTTCGAGGCGGTCGAAGAGGATCGCGGCAAGGGTCCAGCGGAAGACGGACATGCGGACCTTGCCGCCGAGATGCACCCGGCGGACGGCGTGGCCGAGCGTGTCGTCGCCGGCCCGGCCGGAGGGCCACTTCGTGGCTCCGGCCTGCCCAGCGTAGATGCGTCCCGCCTCGAGCGGCAGGTCGAGGCCCCGCGTGAGATCCGCGGCGCCCGCGTCGTCGACCCAGAAGGCGAAGAGCCCCGGCCGGTCCAGACCCGTGACGCCGGCCGGCCACTCGCTCGCCGGCACGAGCGCCGGCGAGACGTCGAGGTCGTCGAGCGCCGTCCAGGCGTCGCGCTCCTGCCACCGACGTGGCTGAGCCGGCTCGTCGCCCGGCGGCGCTGGTCCTGAAGCCGATTCCATCACCGTGTCTCGCCCAGGTCCTGGCGGACGGCCGGCCACTCCCGCTCCCAGGCCTCACAGGTCCCCTGGTACAGAGCGCGGAAGTGGTTGAGGTCCTCCTCAGTCGGACGAGATGCGTCCCAGACCGGTGCTTCGGGGTCGCCGCTCCGCCGCACGCAGCCCCCGGGCTGCCAGGCAATGTGAGCCCAACCCTGCTCCCAGGAGAGCAGCAGGCGCAGTTCGACGAAGCCCATCTGGTCCGGCTCCGGACCGTCCCACTTCTTCACCAGGTCCTGAGCGCATTCATGCAGTTCCGCGTGGAGCACGTCCTGGGCATAGGCGTAGGCGTCGAAGGTGAGCGCGTAGTCGAAGATGTCGTGGATGCCGGTGATCTCCGGGTCCGGGCGCGTCCACAACTCGCGGCGCAGATCGCTGCTCCAGCCCCCGTCGTCCTCCGGCGCAGACGGATTCATGGTCTGATACCTCCCCAGGTAGTCGCTTCCATCACCGCATCTTACCCGTCACCCCTGCTCGAGCAGGCGCACGAACGCGTCCTGGTCGGAGCAGCGGTTGAGCGCCGGCTACTCCGCCGCCGTCGCCTCACCCCCGCCCTCCGCCTCGAGCAACTCGAACGACGCGAGGATCGCGTCGAGCTCGGGCCGGCGCGCCACCCATTCCTCGCCGGGGCAGTGGTGGTACACGTGGTAGATGGTCATCGGCCCAAGCGCCCAGACGATGCAGGCGTGGTCGCCGCCGAAGGCGCCCGGCCGCACGCCGTCCCAGTGATACTCGAAGGCCAGCGCCTGGAGTGGCCCGAGCGCCGTCTCGCGGGCCTCGAGGAACTCGTAGCCGGGCAGTTCCCCGCTGGCCAGGGTCTCCGGCATGAACCCCTGGATGTCCATCCACATGCGCTCGGCCTGCTCGTCGCTCAGGGGCTCGTCGCGCCCGCGGATCGCGTCGAACTCGAACAGGCGGAGCGGCGTGCCGGTGCCGTCCTCGAGCTCGCCGAGGACTTCGGGATCCCAGAAGCCGATCGGGCAGTCGTGCTGCCGCTCGGCCTCCTCTTCCTCCGGCAGGTCGTGGAGCTCGCGCATCGTGCGCGCCAGCGGATCGATCGTGGTGTCGAGGATCTCAAAACGCATGGGCACGGCCACGCTGAAGCCGTACCGCGAGTCGACGTACACGTGGAAATCTTCCGGCGGCTGGGCCGCCGGGGTGTCGATCGCCGGGGTCTGATCTGCCTGGTCCATCGCGTCTCCTCGGGGTCGATGTACCCCTCAGTGTACGTCGCCGGCGGCTACTCCCACTCCCGGCCGGCGCCACCCCGCTCACACGCTCGACGTCGTGGGTAGAGGCAGCCCAGAGGTCCCGCCCCCTCCCCGTCGTCCGGGTGGACAACAGGTGCGCGGGCATGTAGCGTGCGCCGAAACCGCTGCCGTCAGGGGACGGTTCCGGCCACTTCTCCCCTCTCCAGGACATCCAAGGAACGGTCGTGACGTGCCGCGTCACGACGAGCGATCATTGGGAGGCGCCCATGAGAAAGGCCCTCGTCTTCATCTTCCTGCCCCTCGCCCTCGCCCTTCCGGCAATGACCTGCGCCCTTGTGCCGGCCACGGCCGGCGCGGTCACCACGCCCACCAGGGCCGAGCGCCTTGTCATCGCGGCCGTCAACAGCCAGCGCACCGCGCGCGGGCTCGCCAAAGTCTCCTTCAAGGCCTCTCTGACGCGCGCAGCCCGCGCCCACGCCCGCGAACTGGCCCGGCGCCGGCTGCTCAGCCACGTCAGCCTGAACGGCTGGACCGTCGGCCCGCGCGTGCGCCACTACGGCTACACCTCCAGGGGCTACCGCCGGTGGACCGTGGGTGAGACCATCGCCCGCGCGACGAACGGCTCGGCCGTGGCGACGCCGCGGGCGATCGTCATACTCTGGATGGGGAGTCAGGCGCACCGCCAGGTTCTGCTCACGGCGCGCATGCGCAACATCGGCGTGGGCATCGCCGTCGGCGGCGACGGCAGGCGCTACTTCGTCGTCGACCTCGGACGGCGCGTCAAAAGGTGAGGCGCGGCGCCGGCGGCCACACGCCACGTCGAGGATAGAGGCCGGTTCCCATGCGCAGCATCGGCATCCGCCGTGAAGACAAGGACCTGTGGGAGGCTCGCGTCCCCCTCGTGCCCGCCGACCTCGCCCGCCTGGCGGGCTCGGGCGCCGCAGCGTTCGTCGTCCAGCCCTCCGGGCAGCGCGTCTTCGTCGCCGGCGAGTACGAGCGCGCCGGGGCGCGCGTCGGCGAGGACCTGAGCGCCTGCGACATCGTCCTCGCCGTCAAGGAGATCCCCCTCGAGCTGTTCGAGCGCGGCAAGACCTACGCGTTCTTCTCGCACACCATCAAGGGCCAGCCCTACAACATGGACATGCTCCGCCGCCTGATGGAACTGGGCTGCCAGCTGATCGACTACGAGCGCATCACCGATGAGCGAGGGCGGCGGCTCATCTACTTCTCACGGTTCGCCGGCCTGGCCGGCGCCGTCGACTCGCTCTGGGCGCTCGGCCAACGGCTCCGCTGGGAGGGCCTCGCTCCCAACCCGTTCGCCGCGCTCGAGCAGACGTACAGGTACGCGACGCTGGAGGCCGCGCTCGCCGCGGTGCGCGACGTCGGGGACCGCATCGCACGCGGCGGTCTGCCGGCGCAGCTCTGCCCGTTCGTCGTCGGGGTCACGGGCTACGGCAACGTCTCGCGCGGCGCCCAGGAGGTCCTCGACGCGCTCGGCGCCGTCTCCGTGGCGCCGGAGGACCTCGACGGCTTGTTCGCCGGCCCGGCCCGGCGCGACGTCGTGCACTCGGTCGTGTTCGCCGAGCGTCACCTGGTCGCGCGACGCGACGCCACGGCGCCGTTCGAGCTCGACGAGTACTACGCGCAGCCGGAGCTGTACGAGGGCGCCTTCGGGCGCCGGCTGCCGCGCCTCGCCGTGCTGCTCAACTGCGTCTTCTGGGACACGCCGTACCCGCGGCTGGTGACGAAGGCGGCGGTGCGGAGCCTCTTCGCCGCCGCCGATCCACCGCTTCTGCGGGTCGTCGGCGACGTCAGCTGCGACATCGAAGGATCGGTCGAGTTCACGGTCAAAGAGACCCACATCGACGACCCCGTCTACGTCTACGATCCCAAGGCGGACGGAATCGCCGACGGCGTGGCGGGCAAGGGGCCCGTCGTGCTCGCCGTCGGGAACCTGCCCTGCGAGCTCTCCCGGGAGTCGTCCGAGGCCTTCAGCGCCGCGCTCGCGCCGTTCGTCCCCGCCCTGGCCGCGACCGACTTCTCGACGCCCTTCGCAGATCTGCCCCTGCCCCCGGAACTGCGGCGTGCGCTGATCCTGCACCGGGGTGAGCTCACCCCCGACTACGAGTACATGCGCCGGTTCGTCTGACGCAGGCGGTCGAGTGGCGCGCCGCGCGACCGCGACGTCAGCCCGCCACGCTCAGGCGCCGCCGGTAGAGCTCCGCGTCGGCGGCGCCGAAGCAACAGAAGGTGACGGTGCGCGGCACTTCGTGTGCCGTGAGCCAGTCGGAGACGGCGCTCACGGCCACCTCGCAGGCCTGGTCTTTGGGATAGCCGTACACGCCGGTCGATATCGCGGGGAAGGCGAGCGACTCGAGCCCCGCCGCTTCCGCCAGCCGCAGCGACTCTGTGTAGCAGGAGCGCAGGAGTCGCGCGGCCTCAGTCGGACCGGCGTCGCACCAGACCGGCCCGACGGTGTGGATCACGTGCCGCGCCGGCAGGTCGTAGCCCCTGGTGATGCGGGCCTCCCCGGTCGGGCAGCCGCCCAGCGTGCGGCACTCCTCCAGCAGTCGCGGACCCGCGACGCGGTGGATGGCGCCGTCCACGCCGCCGCCCCCGAGCAGCGAGCTGTTGGCGGCGTTGATGATCGCGTCGACGCCCAGCCGGGTGATGTCGCCCTGTGCCACCAGCACGCGTTCGTGCCAGGCGTCGTGTTCCGGATACGACCGCATCGTCGCCTCCTTCCGGCCAGGGCCTGCTCGCCGCCGGGCGCAGCCTCGTGCGAGACGCCCAAGCGGGCGCGGGCTTCCGGTCGACCCTACCAGACGACGCGCAAGCGGCAGCCGCCGGCGGGACGTGTCGCATTGCACCGCAGAGGGCGGCAACCCCTCGCAAATCGTCATCCCAACTGCCAGCGAAGGGGGGCGGACATGAGCATGCAGATGTACCCGTGTCCCCACTACCCGGCCGAGTTCGACCCGCTCAAGTCGCTCGAGCACCATCTCGGTGCGATGCACGAGGAGTCACTACCATCAGACAAGTTCCGCTGCGTGACCTGTGACGAGAAGTTCATGGCGCAGGCGGATTGGCTGAACCACCTTGAGGACGAACACGAAGTGAGCGCGGCCTGAGGTCGGCCGTTCTGCCGTCCGGGCCGCGCGCTATGATGACGACATGACGAGTCCTTTTGACGGCGACGCCGCGCGCTGGGCCGCCAGCGCGCCCGACGTTTCCGGCGACTGGTTCCGGCACTACTCGCGCCTGCACGGCGTCGGTCACACCCAGCGCGTCCACATCCACGCCCGGAGGCTGCTCGGCGAGCTCGGCTGGGATAAGCGCGACGCGCACCTGGTGCTGAACGCCGCCCTCTGGCACGACATCGGGCGCGAGACCGACGGCATCGAGCCGCGGCACGGCGAGCTCAGCGTCCTTCGGGCGGACCAGCTCGGCCTCACAGCGACGCTTCAGCCCGCCGACGCCGCCATCATCCGCTTCGCCATCCAGCGGCATTCCCTCTCGGACCGCGGCGCCGCCGCGCGGGCCGCGGAGCTAGCGGCGGATCCGGACGAGGCGCGCCGCCTGGCGGAGCCCGAGCGCGCCCTCCGCGTCCTCTGGGTGCTCAAGGACGCGGACGCCCTCGACCGCATCCGCTTGGGGTTCGGCGACTGCGCCGACCCCCGGCAGCTGCGCCACGCCGCGGCCGTCGCGCTGATCCCCTTCGCCGCCGAGCTCTTCGCCGTTCTGTACTGAGCGGCACTGCGACGCCGACCGCGCCGCAGGTGAGACTGGGATGGCCGCCTCGGATCCAACGTCCACCGTCGCCACACCCGTCACCCTCGTCCCGGACGTGCCCGGCTGCTAGCGTCGGTGGCCGGCCGGGCGAAGTACCCGCTCCCGGCCGGCCACCCGATGACCGCCGCCGCCGACAAGCCACCCGCCAGCGAGCCACGCCTCGTCTTCTTCCACGTGAGCGGCCGCCGCGAGCTCGCGCAGCGAGCGGCGGCGGCGGCGCCCGGGGTCCGCTTCGCCTTCCGGCGGTCGTGGACCGACGACCCCGGCGAGCCGCACCGGCCCTTGCTGGGTGGCGATCCTCCCGCCGGGCTCTGGCACTGGAGGGGCTCCGTCGACGAGCTCACGGCACAGGCCGGAGACGTGCTGCTGCGCTTCGTGCACCCGCTCGTCTCCCGGAGAGCGCCGTTCTGCCTCGGCTTCCCCTTCGGACTGGAGGAGCTCGCACCGCGCAGCCTCAGCGTCGGCGAGGCCTCCCGGCTCGACCTCGAGGACATCGGGCGGCTGCTCGGCGCGGACGCCGGACACGTCGGCGCGGTGAGGCCGTCGCTCCCGCGGCCGGCGTTCGCGCCTGCGCCGGCCCGGCGTGCAGCCACCGGCCCAGACGCGGTGCAGCTCGACGAAGCCCAACGCGCGGCGGTCGTACACGAGCGGGGCGCCGCCCGCGTGCTGGCTCCCGCCGGTTCGGGCAAGACCAAGACCCTGGTGAGCCGCGCCGTAGAGCTCGTGGAGCGCGGCGTCGACCCCTCCGGCATCCTCATGCTCGCCTTCAACCGCAAGGCGGCGGAGCAGCTGGAGGAGCGCCTCGCCGCCCTCGGCATCACCACGACGCGTCGCCTGGGACAGCGGCCCGACACGCGCCCGGGGCGGCGGCGCCGACCGGGCGGACCGGGCGCGGCGGGAGAGCCAGGAGCCGCCGATGCCCCCGGGCGACCGCCCGGCGTCCACTGCGCGACGTTCAACGCCTTCGGCTACCGGTACCAGCGCGAGGTGCTGCGGTCGCGCGTCTCTCTCGACCACGACGGGCGGTCCCTGCGCGCGCTCATGACCCGAGCCATGCAGACGGCCGGCGTCTCGCTGCGTGAGCTCAGGCCGCGTCGCGGCAGCGATCCCGTCGGCGCCTTCATGAACGCTCTCACCCGCGTGCGCGCCGCGCTCGAGCCCCTCGGTCAGGTGGAGGTCCGCGTTGAATGCGTCACCGAGACGCCAATCGTGACCATCCCGTTCGCCTCCACACACGCCCAGTACACGCGGGCTCAGGCGGCCACCGGCCTGCAGTCCTTCGACGACCAGATCTACTTCGCCGTCGCCGACATGCTCGCCGACCCCGCACACCGCGCCTACATCCAGCGCCGGTTCGAGCACGTGCTCGTGGACGAGTTCCAGGACCTCAACGGCGCGCAACTCGCCCTCGTGGACGTGCTTTCCCGGCCGCACCGCGAGCTGTTCGTGGTGGGCGACGACGACCAGCTCATCTACGGCTGGCGGCAGGCGGATCCGCGCGGCATCCTCGAGTTCCACCGCCGCATGCCGCCCAAGCCGTGGTCGGCCACGTACACACTGTGCACCAACTACCGCTGCTCGCGCGCGGTCGTCGAGACCGGAGCGCGGCTCGTGGCCAACAACGTGGTGCGTGAAGCCAAGGAGATCCGCCCTCGCGCAGGCGCGCAGGACGGCGCGGTGCGCTTCGCCGGAGCACCTGCGTGGCCGGAGCGCGCCCAGGCGATCTGCGCCTTCCTGCGCGCGGAGAAGGCGCGTCTCTCCTGCGGCTGGCGCGACCTGGCGGTGCTCTGCCGCTACCGCTCGCAGCAGCTGCTCGTGGCGCTCGCGCTCGACGCCGGCGGCATCCCGAGGACACCGGCGCTCGGCTGCCGACTGTTCACGCACCCGGCGGCGCGCCTGCTGCGCGCGTACCTGGACCTGGTACGCGCACCCGGCGAGCTGCCCGCCGCCGAGCTGGCCGGACTGCTCAACCGGCCCGTTCGCTACGTGAGTGGTGGGGTCGTGGAGGCCGTCGGCGAAGCCTCAGAGCCGTGGGCGCGCGTGCGGGCGGTCGCGGCCTCCGAGCCTGCGGCCGGGCCGCGCCCCCTCTCCACCCTCGTCGAGCTGGTCGAGCAGCTCGGCGCCGAGCTGGCCGCGGCGCTCGGCGCCGACCCCGCCGCGGCGTCCCTACAAACCACCGAGGATCTCGTCTGGGCGGTAGTGGAGGCCTTCGGTCTCGACGACCACTGGGCCGCGGAGGCCGACGCCGCCGGAGGCCTAGCCCCCGAGGCGGGCTCTGCCGCCGCTGCCGGCGCAGGCCCCGCCGCCCCGCCTGGCTCTCCGGGCGCAGACGCCGGCCCGGACGGCGCCGGCTCGCTCCAGGTCTTCGACTCGCTCCTGCTCCTCGCCGAGACCTACCCGGACCCCGCGGTCTACCTGCGCACCTGGGACCGCCTCCTTGCCGACGAGGAGGCGCACGAGGGAGTGAGCGACGACACGCTCGCGCGCGAGGAATCCGAGGAAGACCGCGTGGTCATCGGGACCGTCCACGCGGCCAAGGGCCGTGAGTACGACGCGGTGGTCATCCCCGACTACGACTGCGACACATCGCGCTGGGAGCCGCTTGCCGTCGAGGAGGAGCGTCGCGTCGTCTACGTGGGCGTCACCCGCGCCCGCGACACGGTGCTCTTCACCGTCGACACGTCCGGCGGCTTCGTGCACCCGTTCCTTCGCGAGCTCGTCGAGGCGCCCGAGCCCGGTGACCACGACGTGCTCAGCGCCTGGCTCGAGCAGGAGACGGACGAGGAGCTGAGCGCCCGCGTCACCGACCGGCTCAACGAGATCGAGGTGCTGTTCCCCGAGCTCGTGCCGGCGCCGGCCGACCCAGAGCCGCCGGCGTGACCACCCGGACGCCGCGCCGTCGCGAGCGGCGCCGCGGCCGCCGACCCCGCGCCGGCGCCGGCCGCGGCTCAGCGCAGCCAGAGCCGCGTCGGCGGTTCCGGCGGCGCGATGAAGTGCTTCGCCGTCGGCTCCGTCCCGGGCTGCAGGTACTGCCACAGGTCCTCTTGCAGCTCGAAGTCGGTGACCGTGCGCCGCTGGTGCTGGCGCATGTGCTCTTCCCAGCTCGGCAGCACGAAGGTCTCGATGAAGCGGTGCTGCCGGTCGGCGTCGCGGTAGACCGACCAGTCGGTGGCGCCGGTGCGTCGCCGCGCCCGGCCCACGAGCCGCAACGCGCGCAGGAAGTCGTCCTCGGCGACCGTCCGCACCTCGTAGGAGACGACGACGAGCGCGGGGCTGTCGGCGTGCTCGTCGAGGACCAGCCGCGCTTCCGGCGCGGCCATCGGCGCCGGTCGCAGGTCCACCTCGGCGATACGGTCGAAGCGCCAGCGCCGGGCCAGCGCCACCGTCACGACGATGGCGAGCGCTCCCCACCCATAGGCAGCCGGAACGCTGGTGGCGTCGGCGAGCCTGCCCCAGAGGGCGCTGCCCAGCGCGATGCCCGCGGAGATGGCCGTGAGGTAGAGCGCCAGCCCGCGCGCCCGTACCCAGCCGGGCAGCACCTCCTGCGAGGCGACGTTCAGCGTGGAGAGACAGAACAGCCAGCCCACACCTGCGAGGACGCTGGCGAGCACCGCCGGCACCGGCGACTGCAGCAGGGCGAACGCCAGCAGCGCCGCGGCCACGAGGGCGCTGCCGACCGCGAAGACGCGGTCGGCGCTGAGGTGTTCGCGCACCCGCGGGACGACGGCGGCGGTCGCCACGGCGCCGGC
This sequence comes from Thermoleophilia bacterium, assembly GCA_035686425.1. Classification (GTDB taxonomy): domain Bacteria; phylum Actinomycetota; class Thermoleophilia; order UBA2241; family UBA2241; genus CAIXSE01. Next base: position 51,598 of record DASRZL010000049.1, on the reverse strand, counting down.
GCCGATGCCGGCGAAGAGGATGCCGAGGCCGCCGGAGCCCCAGCCGAGCGCCTCCGTGGCGTACACCGGCATCAGCGACATCAGACCGGCGCTGGCGGCGCCGAAGGCGAAGGAGCGCACGAGAACCCCGTGCAGCACAGGTGAGAACATGGCGTAGCGCACCCCGGCGCGGACCGCCCCGGCGAAGCGTTCGGGCGGTCCAACGTCCTCCTCCACCGGTCGCCGCCAGCGCCAGAGGACGACGAACACGAAGGCGAACGAGACGGCGTTGAGCGCGAAGACGAGCCAGGGTCCGGCGGCGGCGATGAGCAGGCCGCCGACGGCCGGGCCGATCGCGCGCCCGAGGTTGATGTTGGCGCCGCCGAGCGTGACCGCCTGTCTCAGTTCCTCCGGCGGCACCAGCTCGGGCTGGATCGCCTGCCAGGCCGGGAAGTTGAACGCGGCGCCCAGGCCGAGGGCGAACGTGAAGCCGAGCAGCAGCGTCGAGGTGACGGCGTCGAACGCCGACAGCACCGCCAGCCCCCCGGCCGCGACCAGCATGAACCCTTGCGTGAGGAGCAGGAGGCGTCGCCGCTCCACCATGTCGGCGGCGGCTCCTGCCAGAACGCCGACGAAGACGACGGGCAGGTAGGTCGCCGTCTGCACAAGGGCGACGATCGCCGGCGAAGCGTTGAGCTGGACCATCAGCCACGCGGCGCCGACGGCCTGCATCCACGTGCCGATGTTGGACGCGAGAAGGGCGATCCAGAGCGCGCGATAGACGCGGTGCTGAAGCGGCGACCAAGCGGACATTCACCCAGCCTACCGCAGGCCGCGCGCTCGCGGCGATGCCCGACGACGCGGGTGTCAGGAGCTCGCGTCCGGCCGCCCGCGCCGCTGCCTCTCCTTCTTGTCGATGATGACGTTGGCCATGAACGCCGCCGACGGCTTCGCCGACTCAACGTCGGCCAGGCTCAGGCCGTCCATTTCCTGGACCAGGTCCGCCGTCACCGCCACGCCCTTCTCGCAGAAGTACTCGGCCGCGGCGCCGGCGTGCCGCTCGGTGCGCAGCTCCGTGCGCTGCAGGTAGTAGTGGCTGATCATGTGGAAGACGTCGCCCTCGCCCCAGCGGAACCAGACGGCTACCGGAGCCTCGCCGTACTTCTCCTCGAGCTCCCGGCTGGTGATGAGCACCCGCACGCGCTTCTCGTCCACCACGCTGATGGGGTACGACGACCCCTCGAGCCACCACTGTGGGTCGTCCTGACCATCGAGCACGCCCTGCAGGTAGATGTTCTCGCGGTCCTTGACCTCGATGCGCACCACGTCGTCCGGCGTCGGCTGCTTGCTGAAGGCGAGCACGCCCGGGAACGCCGGCTCGATGACGTGTTTGAGCGCCCAGTCGGTGGTGAACAGGCTACCGCCGGCCTCGACGAACGCGCGGATGCGGGTGATCGCCGCCGCCGAGACCTGGCCGGGGCAGTTGACGATGAGCAACTGCTCGGGCCGCAGCGTGAGCCGGTCGAGCTCCTGCGGCTGCACCAGCCAGTGTGGAACGTCGAGCGCGCCGAGCACCGACTCGACGTGGTCGTAGACCCCGGCGACCACGACCACGTCGCTGGCGTCCACCTGGTCGAGGGTGCGGGCGCGGTCCGGCGCGTCGCGCCTGAGCTGCTCGCGGGTGATGTGGGCTGCCGCCGCGTAGGCCCTCCGGCGTGCGTCCTTCTCCATAGTCTCCTCCTTCGTTGGCCGGCTGTCAGCGGGACTGGCGCCGGCGGGCGCGCTCGCGCGCGTCGGCGATGCGCCAGTCCGGATGCGGACGAGGCTGCCGGCGAGGATCGCCGCCGCCGCTCACACCGCCGAGGTCGAAGAACGCGGCGTGCACCGCGTGGCCGCGGTAGGTGAGGGCGGAGCCGAGCACGCCGCCGCCCTCGTAGCGCACGTCCCAGCCGAGGCCCGGGCTCTTGTACCGGCGCCCGGGCAGCTCGGCGATCCGCTCCAGAAACGCGTCGGCGACGGCGCGGTCGCCGGGCTCGCCGTCGCGCACCAGCGCCTCGAACGCGTAGCTGCGCAGCAGCTTCTCGTGCAGCTCGGCGTACTGCGGCGCCCGCGAGACGAGGTCGAGACCGACCACGCGGGCACCGTGCAATACCAGCACGCCCTGCTGACCACCCACGAGCGGAAACGCGGCGAGGACTCTGTCGAGGTCGAGCTTGCGGGTTTGGTAGGCGTCGCGCATGGCCCCGGTTTCCGAGCGCGTCCCGTGCCTAGCGTGCAACGCGCCGACCTCGCTCCAGACCCGGCCCTGATCGGAGCGGTGACCGGCGCCGACCGCCAGCGACGCGCTGGTGCTCTCCTTCATCGCGTAGCGCACCTGGCGATCGGCGACCATCTCGCTCTCGGCGAAGTCCGTCGACGCGTAGGACCAGCGTCCCTGCTCGGTGCAGCTCACGGGCACGACGAGGCTGCTCTGCTTGCCGATCAGGATGCTGGTGTTGAGCACACGGTTCTGCTTGGCGCCGCGCAACTCTTCGCCGTCCAGCACCAGGATGCGCGTGTCGCCAGAGTTGACAACACGCAGCTCCGGCACCGACCCGCCCTCGCTCACCTCGGTGATCCGGGCGCCGCCGTCCGCGAGAGCCTCGCGCAACGTGACGTAGCGGGGCCCGCCCACGTGCGCCTCGCCGTCCAGATGCAGCGGAAAGATCGCCAGCGGCCCGTGGACCTGGCGGTCTCCCACTCGCAGCGCCTCGACCAGCGCGGCGCCTCCGAGTGCCTCATTCTTCTCCGGCATGACCCACCTCCATCTCCTCGGCCGCTCGCCGGCCCGGCCCGGCCGGCGAGCGGCGCCCTCCTGTCCTGACTCCTGCGGGGCGCGTCCCTCAAGTCCGGCCCCTTGACCGATGACCTCAAGACATCAGTCGTCCGGAATCGATTCACTCTAATGATGCTACTATAACATATCCTGCAAGCTCGCTTCAGTGTACGGCGGGCAGGAAAGCGCGCATACAGGGTCGTACACTGATGCACCAGTGTAGCGTCGGGAGGTGACGGAACGATGCGCGAGGAACATCAGACGGCGGTCGGCGCACAGATCGCCCGGCTGCGGGAGCGGCAGGGCTGGAGCCAGCGCGCCCTCGCCAAGTGGGTGGGCATCGACCAGTCCGCCGTGAGCCGCATCGAGGCCGGCCACAGGCGCCTCTCCGCCGGCGAGCTCCAGCGCTTCGCCGACGCCCTTCACGTGTCGGCCGACGAACTTCTCACGGGACTGCCCGCGCCACCGACCCCGATGCCAGCGACGCACCACATGAATGCCGTGATGGCGCCGAAGACGTTCGACCCAGACTCAAGTCGATCCGTCCCGCGGACCGCCGCGCGCGGCGATGCCGGGCTGCCCCGGGAGAGTCAATCCGCCGGTGGCGCTTCCGCCGAGGACGGCGACGGTGCCTGGTCCGCGGCGCGCTTCGAGGCGTCCCGCATGCGTCGGTCCCCGATCCCGGACATCGGGCGCGAGCCGGGCCTCTCGCCCACGCGCAGCGACCTCAGCGCGTTCGACGCCGACATGAGTGGAGACTCCACCCGACACACCCCGCGCTACATGGCAACGGGCGCACCCACTCCTCCCCGCCTCGCCGGGCTGCCCGACGAGGCGGCGGCGGTCACTCGCGACTGGTTCGACCTGCGCCGGCTGGCGGCCACCGAAGAGCCGGCGCAGCCGTGGAGCACCGGCCACTCGGCCGAGGGCAAGCCGGAGCGCGTCTCGCACGCGGCCTCGTCGCTACGCGCAGGGGCGCCCGCGGGTGACGTGCTCTTCGACCGCGTCGCCCGCTTCTGGCGCAGCGAGCTCCACGTCGATCCCGACGACGGGCCTCTCCCCGACCTCGTGCCCTTGCTCGAGGACGGCTACGGCGCTCAGGTGATCGTCGCCCGGGTAGCGGCCGGCGACCATCCTGTCGCCGCCGCGTTCACCACGGGCGACGTCCCGTTCATCTTCGTCAATGCTGCCCGGCCTGTCGTGCTGCAGCGGTTCGCGCTCGCCCACACCTTCGCGCACCTGGTGCTCGGTCACGGCGACGTCGTCGACCACCGCATCGAGTGGAGCCGCAACGTCCCGCCCGAGGCCGCCGCCAACGACTTTGCCGAGGAGCTGCTGGCGCCGGTGCGTGCCGTGCAGCGCTGGTACGAGCGCCGATCGATCCCGCGCTGGGTGCGACTGGAGGATGTCCTCGCTCTCGGCAACGCCTTCGGCATCAGCGCCTGGGCGGCGCTGTACCGCTCCCGCGCCGCAGGCCGGCTGCAGGGCAAGCAACTCTCCGTCCTGCGCGCCGACCTCGAGCGCCACGAGTGGCAGCTGCTGCCGCGCCAGGCCTTCCTGGGCGGGCTCCGAGACACGCTCACCCACCTGACGCCGGAAGAGGTCCTGCCTCAAGGCGAGTACGGAGGGCCGGCGGTGCTGCGCGTGCCGGCCGCGATGCGCGCCTGGGCGCTCGCCGCCCTGCACGACGGCCGCCTCAGCCTCGAGGAGGCGGCGGCGGCCCTGCGCGTCGAACCCAGCGCGCTGGCGAAGCGACTCGCGCACCTCGGCCTCGAGTAGCCGGCAAGGACGGGAGCGCCGGCGCGTCCGCCGCGCGCTCGCCCGGCGCGGGCGCACGGACGCCGTGGGGGCGGCGCGCCCTGGCCGCCCCCACGGCGTCATGGCAAGTGCGTCAGGCCGCGCCCAGCGGCCCGGCGATCACACCATCTCGTGGTACTTGTACGAGATCTTGACCTTGGTCCTGTAGGCGACGATCTGCTTGTTGTCGATCTTCATGTCGAACTCGACGGCCTCGGCAACGCGCAAGTCCTCGCGGTGGATGCCGGCCTTCTCCACGGCGTTCCTGGCGGCTTGCTCCCACGAGTCGACGCTGGAGCCGATCACTTCCATCACCCGGTAGACGCTGTCCGACATACAGACTCCTTCACTCGGTGTGGCTCAGAGATGACATATCCTAGCCGAACCGGCGGATTCTGGACCATAGCGACACGAACATCCGTCCGCGCCCGCTGCTACGCTCCTTGCGAACGCCGCCGCAGGCCACGGGCTGCCCGGCAGCCCGCACACGACGCGGTCGCTGCAGACCACGCGTCCACGGCCGTGCGGCGGCGTTCGTTTCCGTCCGGCATCGAGCACAGGGAGCCGCCATGATCACTCTCTCGTCCTGCACGCCGGCGCGCGGGCCGCGACGGCGCCCCGTGCGGCCGACGATCGTCGACGACGAGCTCGTCTGGGTCGTCACGGCGCCGGTCGTCGAGCCGGCGACTGCACGGCCCTCCTGCTCAGCGGCGCTGGTCCACCTGAGCGTCCGGCTCGCGCAAGACCTGGCCGCCGCCAACGGCGCCGCACGTGAAACCGTGTTCGCCGAGGCCGAGCTCATCGACGCGGCAGCGCGCGTCGTCGCCGGCTACCTCGACGACCTGCCCGACCTGCCCTTCGTCGGCGAGCCGTTCGGCGGCGAGGAGGGCACCGACTGACTCCGCCCGCCCCTGGCGGGCTCACGCCTGGGGGAGTGTCCACGCTCGCTGCCAGGCAGGCCCACTCTGCCCTTTAGCAGGCTGATCAGCCTGCCCAAGCCGCCTTTCTACTCAAGGAACCGAGGGGGCGGACCGACTCCGTTGAAGCAAGCAACGGCTCCTGTCGTCGACGTTAGGGTTCCTTGCCCGTCGTCGTCTGAGCAGTAGCGGGACAGCGGAAGCGGCAGGGAGAGACGGCAGCCACATGACTCGACGCTCCACGGCACGGCACCCGCGCCTCGAAGGGGCGCTCGCGACAGCCGTTCTCGCGGTCGTGGCCTGCCTCGTCGCCGTCTGGCTCGTGCCGCGCGCCAGCGCCACCGCCGCGGAGTGGATGCGCACCCCCTCCGTCCGCTTGAACACGATCAGAGTGCCCGGTGACGGCAGACTCGCGATCGCCCGCCCCTCAGCACGCGGCGCCGCTCCCGTGAACATCGACGCCGGCATGCGTTTCTCCATGGCCGGCGTCATCTGCGACGTGCCCGGCGACGGAGCCGTGACCGTACGCCTGCGGACGAGCCTCGACGGCACCGCCTGGGGCCCCTGGATGGAGACGCCGCTCGAGGTGGCGGACGAGGCCGGCACGGCCCGGGCCTTCACTGATCCCGTGTGGACCGGCGCCGCCCGGTTCATCCAGGTCGCCGCCGCGCCCGGCGGCCGTGGCGGTCCCTCCGCGCTGACCGGAGTGCGCGTGGTGGCCATCGACCCCGCTGAGGACGCCGACGTCGCCGCCCGCGCCGTCGGCACCCTCCGCCGCGCCGCAGCCGCGGTCTCCGGCGTCAGCCTCGTCCCGCCGGCCTCGGCCGCTACCTCCGCGCCGGCCATCGTCACCCGCGCGGATTGGGGTGCAAACGAGAAGCTGCGCTCTGGGTCCCCGTCATACGCGACCGTCAAGATGGTCTTCGTCCATCACACGGCGAGCGGCAACACCTACGCGCGCGCCGACGCCGCGGCGCTCGTGCGCGGCATCTACGCCTACCACACCAAGAGCCTCGGCTGGAGCGATATCGGCTACAACTTCCTCGTCGACCGCTTCGGGACCGTCTATGAAGGCCGGTACGGCGGGATCGCCAGAGGCGTCATCGGCGCCCAGGTCTACGGGTTCAACACGGGCAGCACCGGCATCTCCGTGATGGGCACGTTCAGCAGCCAGGCGCCGCCGTCCGAGACGATGGGTGCGCTCAAGCAGCTGCTCGCCTGGAAGCTCGCCGTCCACGGGCTCGACCCGGCACGGACGGCGAAGCTCACCTGCCGCGCCACCGAGAAGTATGCCAAGGGCTCCGTCGTGACGTTCCCCGTCATCGCCGGCCACCGCGACGCCAACTACACAGAGTGCCCGGGATCGTCGCTGTACCCGCTGCTGCCGGCTGTCCGCAGCGACGTGGCCCGCCGCATGGCGACCAGCGTCGTCGCCAGATTGAGCGCCAGCACGCCGCTGATCAGCCCGAACGACGACGGTGTGCTCGATTCGGTGAAGCTGGGCGTGAGCATCACGGCCGCCGCCGACTGGCGCCTCGCCGTGCGCGACGCCGGCGGCGAGGCCATCGGCTCCTGGAGCGGGCAGGGCTCGTCGGCGGGAGTCACCTGGGGCGGCATGGCGGGAGGAGCCGTGGTCCCCGACGGCGACTACACGGCGGAGCTGACGGCCACCGCCGCCGCCGGTGATGCCGTGCCCGTGACGCAGACCATCACGGTCGATACGGCTGCGCCTCGCCTCGCGAGCGCCGTAGCCGACCCTCTCTCGTTCAGCCCCAACGGCGACGCCCGGACGGAGACCACCGCCGCGACGTACAGCCCGGCCGAAGCGTGCGCGGTCCGCGTCGGTATCATGGACGCGGACGGCAAGGTGTTGCGGTGGCTCCACGGCTGGCGCGCACGGGGGACCGGCTCGTATCGGGTCTCGTGGGACGGCAGGATCGGCTCCGGCAGCCGCCTCGCGGCGGCGCCGGACGGCCAGTACCGCTTCGACATCGAGCGCCGTGACGCGGCCGGCAACATCGCCCGCCGGGGCGTCGGCGTCGTCCTCGACCGGACGCTGGGCTTCCCCACCGCGGCCCCCGTGACCCTCTCGCCCAACGGCGACGGCGCCCGCGACGCGACGAAGCTCGGCTTCAAGCTCACCCGCCGCGCGGCGGTCACGATCACGGTGCGCCTCGGTTCCGAGGCGGTGCGCACGCTGGGGCTGGGCACGCTGGAGGCCGGCGCCCACACCGCCACGTGGGACGGCAGGGCCGGCTCGGGCGAGTACCTCGCCAGCGGCCGGCCTGTCTTCACCGTCACGGCGACCTCCACGCTCGGCGAGAGCAGCATCAGCAAGACGCTCGTCGTGGACCTGTACCGGCCCCGGATCTATGCCCCCAAGGCCAAGACGGCGCGACGCGGGACGACCACGCGCCTCGGCTTCAAGGCTTGGGACCCCTTCAGCGCCAAGGTCGACGTCCGTTTCGTCGTGACCAACGCCAAGGGACGGCGGGTGGCCTCAGGTCACCCCGGGTGGCGGCGCACCGGGAAGGGGCTGACCGCCTCCTGGAAGCCGAGGTCGCGCGGCGTCTTCACGGTCACCTGGCGCGCAACCGACCGCGGCGGCAACCGCGAGGCGACTCGCACGCGCACCACCGTCACCGTGCGCTGACCGCGACGAAACCGGCGACGGACCTCCTGGCTGACTGCCACGAGATCGAGCGCTGCCTCTTGACGCTCGCGCGCTTCACGGGAGGCCGGCGCCATCACGCCAGGTCCGTCGCGGACGGCGGTGCCGGGCACGTGGAGACCGCAGTCGTCGCACCCCCCACCGTCTTCTGCCGGCTATCCCTCTCCAGGACCAGCCGGCCGGGGGCGGCGCAGCTGGTCGTGAGGGAAGCAGCGACGGCGCCGCATCCGCAGCCGCCGATGAGTCGCCGATCGGGTCCGAGAAGAAGGGCCGGCCGCTCCGCCGTCAGTAGATCTCCGGGATGAACGTCTGGCTGTCGATGGGCGGTCGCACGTACCCTTTGTCCGACGGCCGCTCCGCGAGCTCCAGATCCTTGTGCGTGACGTCCTCGTAGGGGATCTGGCCGAGCAGGTGATGGATCATGTTGAGCCGCGCCCTCCGCTTGTCGTCCGCATTGACGACCCACCAGGGCGAGTCCTTGGTGTCGGTGTAGCTGAACATCTCGTCCTTGGCCTGCGAATACTCCAGCCAGCGCATGCGGCTCTCGATGTCCATCGGGCTGAGTTTCCACACCTTGAGCGGGTCCTTGAGCCGCGCCTGGAAGCGCTTTTCCTGCTCGTCGTCGCTCACGCTGAACCAGTACTTCAGCAGGATGATGCCGCTGCGGATCAGCATGCGCTCGAACTCCGGGCAGGTGCGGAAGAACTCCCAGGCCTCGTCCTCCGTGCAGAACCCCATGACGCGCTCGACGCCGGGACGGTTGTACCAGGAACGATCGAAGAGGACCATCTCACCGGCGGCCGGAAGATGCTCGACGTACCGCTGGAAGTACCACTCCGTGCGCTCGCGCTCGGTCGGTGTGGCCAGGGCGGCGATGCGCACGACGCGCGGGTTGAGGTGCTCAGTGACGCGCTTGATGGTGCCGCCCTTACCGGCCGCGTCGCGGCCCTCGAAGATCACCGCGACGCGAAGCCCCGCGTGCTTGATCCACTCCTGGAGCCTCACGAGTTCGACCTGGAGCTTGTCGAGCTCACTCTCGTAGGTCTCGCGGTCGAGCTTCTTGTGATGTCCCGATCTTTCGGCCGGCGGCGTGCTCATGTCCGGCAACGGTCCGACCGCCCCGGAATCGCCGGCCTTCTTCTTGTCTTTGGACTTGTCCGCCATCGAGCTCCCCCCGGACGCGGGCCTGCCGGTCCGCCACATCATAGTGCAGGCGGACCCTCGGCGGGAGTATGTCCACGCGGTCCAGGACATATCCCTTTGAGCCTGTAGTATCCTGTCGGCAGGCGAGCAGCGTGGAGTGGATACCCCCGTGGAGTTGTCTGAGCGTCCCCTCAAGGCCGAACTGGCCGCCATCGCAGAGTGCGCCGAGCCAAGCCGCACGGCGCGGCTCGCCGTGCGGCACTGGGGCTGGGACGGAAGCGGTGGCGAGGCTCCTGATCCTGCCCGCCGTGACCTGCCGGCCCGACCGGGCGACGCCGCACCGCGGCCCGGCGACCTGGCGTCGTTCCGCACACCGCGCCGCCGCTGAGGAGGTCTCCAGCGTGCCCTACCTTCGCATCACCGCCATCGCCGCCTGCCTCTGCATCCTCTGGGCGCTCGCCACGCCCCTGCACGCGCGGCAACGCCGCGTCTGGCGCGAGATGGGACCCCGCCCGGACGGCCGGCCGCTCCCCGAGATCGAGGAGGACGAGTCCGTTCGTGCCCCGGAGGCCGGCCTCGCGGACCAGGAGGGACCGGTGGCGAAGCTATGACCGGCGACCCAGGCATCGTGGGACGGCGGTTCCCTGCCGTGACCGGTAGGGCGCTGTCTGGCGAGGCCGTCCGCTTTCCGGAGGACCTCGCCGGCGTGCCGGCCCTCCTGCTGTGCGCGTACCGGCGCGGGACCCAGGCCGACGTCGACCGCTGGGCCGCGTTCGCGACGCGGGAGCTGCCCGAGCTGGCCGTCTACGAGCTGCCCATCATCCCGGCCCGGCTGTGGCGCCCACTGCAGGGGTGGATCGACGGCGGCATGCGCGGCGGCGTGCCGCCCGCGCAGTGGGCGCGCGTCGTGACGCTCTACGAGGACGGCGCGCCGGCGCGGGCCTTCATCGGCGACGGCGGTGGCTTGCGCACGCAGGTCGTACTGCTCGACGCCGCCGGCGTGGTCGCTTTCCACGACGCCGGTGGCTTCAGCGAGGAGGCCGCGGCTCTTCTGGCGGCGGCCGCCGCGGCACTGGAGCGCTGAGCCTCAGCCGGCGCCGAAGAAGTCCACGGAGAGCTCGGGCGCGACGATCGTGAGGAGTTCGGCCGGGGAAGCGGCGATACGCTCGGCGCCGGCCGCGACGAGCATCTCCGGCTCGTGCCAGCCCCAAGCCACGCCCAGCGGCGTGACGCCGGCCGCTCGTGCCTCGCGGATGTCGCCGGCGGTGTCGCCGACGTACCAGTAGACGTCCTGCCCGGGGAAGCGGGCGGTGAGTGCGTGGATCTTCTCCACCTTGCTGTGCGCGGTCTCGGCCCCCGCGACCTCAGCGATCCCGGTGACCTGGTGGCCCCGCAGCCAGCCCTCCACCACCTCGCCGGGACTGGAGGTCACCACGACGACCGTGCGCGACCCGCCGAGCTCTTCGATGACCTGCGGCACGAGCGGAAACGGCTTGAGCCAGTGGCGCGCGCGGACCAGCGCCTCGCCGAATCGGCGCAGCACCTCGGCGACACGGTCGTCGTCGACGCCGCGCGCGCGCATGCCGTCGTAGAAGTTGTACTCCATGATCGCCAGCAGGTCCTCCTGCGTGGTGAACCCGGGGACGCCGGCGGCCGCACAAGCGTCGAGGAAGGCGACGGTGAAGACGTCGAGCGAGTCGACGATCACGCCGTCGAAATCGAACATGACGAGCTTCCCGGCGTCCTGGCCCACGGAGGTCCTTTCGTCGTGCGCCGGGCCCTGCGACCTGCCCGGAGCGGCCATTCCCGCCGGGCGTAGGGCCGGCTGGCCGCACGGCCGGCCGGCCCTACGCCCGGCGTCTGCTGTGGCGGGCCGGCCGGCGCTGCACCGGGCCGGCCCGCCATCCTGACTCAGTAGTGCAGTCCGGTCTTGTTCTTGAATTGCTCGACGCTGTTGATGGGGATGTCGAGCAGCTGGCTGATACGCGCCTTGGCGGCAAGACCCTTGGCGATGCCGGGCACGCCTGTGATCGTCCCGATGTCGAGTTCTTCCCTGAGACCTCGCATCATGGTCGGATCGGACAGGTCGAACGGCGTCACGTGGAGCTTGTCGGCGACGTACTGCTTGGCTTCCGTGATCCTCATCTTCTTGCTGAGCTGCATCCTTGCCACCAGATCTCCGGCGGCCCGGATCCCACCCATCGACGAGGCCAGCAGATGCGCCATGTGCATGCCGGCGGGGTCACCAGTACCCACCTACAACCCGTCGGCGTGGCCGATCTCGATCATCGCGGCGCTGCAGCGGGTCACCACGTCAACGGCGGGAGTCTCGAACATCGGCACGCCGCCGACGCCCATGCCCACGTTCGGGTGCACGGGGATCTTGGCGATCTCGGTACAGGCCTTCACGAAGGTGAGCGCCTTGCCGAGGTTCCACGGCACAGTCTTCCGGGTGTTGGTGTTGGAGACGGGGCCGAAGATGGCGCAGCCGGCCTCTTCGCAGACCTGCAGCTGCTCGTGCGGCCACATGCCGGCCAGGCGCTTGCCGTTGTACTCGAGCTGGCCGTGGAAGCCGAGGACCATCTCGGCCGACATGCCGATCTCGACCGGCAGGCCGGTCTCGTTGGCCACGTGATCACAGGCCTGGAGCACACGGTAGAACTCGGCGTCGCCCGTGGACGCGACGGTGTCGAAATCGATGCCGTCGGCGCCCATCTCGACCATGCAGTCGCTCATCTCGATGCAGTCCTCGAGGCAGGCCTTGCCGGCCTCTTCCTGCGTCTTGCGGGCCTCGTCGATCTTGCCGATCGGCATGAGGTCGCTGGGGTTCTCGAACGAGCCGTCGGGGCGGTAGTAGAGCCCGAGGTTCGGCATGAACCCGTAGAGGAGCGGGAAGATCGTCGTCTCCATGAGGAGCTCGACGTGGAGCATCTCGAGCGCCTTGAGGAACCGCTGCGGCTTCACCGAGTAGTCGTTGTGCGAGATCTCCATGGAGTCGAAGCCGAGCATCGACTCGAAGAGGCGCACGCCCACCTCGCGGTTGACCGGAGCGACCACGCCGCTCGACATCCGCGAGGAGTTCAGCGCGTTGACGCAGCCGTCCTTGGTCATCACGACTTCGTTGCCGCGCTGAACGCCCCAGATACGCGTGGGGGCGGCGAACATGTCGACCAGGTAGTCGACCTCGTTCTCGGTGAGGACGGGGATCTTGGCCTTCTTGGCCGCCTCTTCGGAGCCGGTCACGAACTCCGTGCGCAGTTCGTCTTTGGTGAGCTCCACGTTCGAGGAGTCACCCATTCTCGTCAGGATCTTCATCTATACGGCCTCCGCTGTGTCGCTGTCAGATAGTCCGGCCGTCCCGGCTACTGGCCGCCGCCCCGCTCTCGTGCGCGGCGGCTCCAGCTGTCGCGGCGTCCACGGACGCCGCCTTCTTGGTCTTCGGTCTTGGTCTGCGTCGTGGATGACGCCGGCGGCGGCCCTGCGGCCGCCGCCGGCGCCGGTGTCTCTGTTGTCGCCTTCTCGGCGATCCCTGCGGTGCCTACTGTCGCTCGGCGGCTTCGCAGCCTCGCGACGGTAGCCCGCCCAGGCGGTTACTCGACCGGGATCTCCTTGGCGACGGCTTCGAGCTCCATGCCCTGCTTCTTGCGGACCATCCACGCGATCAGCCAGATCACGACGCCGGCCAGGTAGAGGATGCCCATGAAGACGGCGGACTCCCACAGGTTGATGTAGTACACCCCGTCGGGATCCCAGATGAACATGAAGATGTTGAAGACCAGGAAGGCGCAGTAGAAGGCCGCGATGATGGCCATCCACGGGATGCCGGCGATGCCCGACTTGGGCAGGGCGCTGTTCTCCCAGATCCCGCGAGCGCGCCACTTCATGACCATGAAGGCTAGCCCGCTGAAGAGGAACATGATGATGATGCCGAACGTCGCATCGTAGGTGAAGAGCTTGACGATCGTGACCCCCCGGTCCTCCACGACGGGGGTGTACGCATAGAGCGCCGCCACGATGATCGACGGGATCGTCATGAGCAGCAGAGCGACCGTCGGCACGCCGCCGGAGGTCACCTTGGCCGCCCGCTCAGGCAGGATGCGGTCGAACGCGGACGCGAAGATCATGCGCGTCGACGAGAGGAACAGCGTGCCGAACCAGCCGAAGAGCAGCAGCGAGATGGCGGCGATGAGGATGACCTGGAACGCCGCGTTCGGCACGATCCAGGAGATCATCGCCGTCGGCGATATGTAGTCGCCGCCGATCGGGGATATCCCCCACCAGAAGGCCGCCATCGTGCCCATGAAGGCCTGGTAGCCGACCTTCCAGGTCATCAGCCCGAGGAAGGAGAGGGCGATGATCGTCGGCACGAAGAGCCCGCCGAGCATCTGGTAGATGTTCTTGCGGAAGTCCTTGGCCCCGCGGACCTCGCCGTACAAGGTGGCGCCCCAGTTCGGCCACGCCATCCAGAACAGCATGAACGGGATGATCGCCCAGGTGGCCCAGCTCAGGCCGCCGCTGAACGTGGAGGTAGGCATGCCGGTGCCGGCGCCCACAGCCTCGACGGCCTCGAACGCGCCGGCGTTGGTCTCGCCCTCGACGACGACCAGGTTGCCTTCGTCGTCGTAGACGAACAGGCCGGCCTCGTCCTGCTCGTACTTGGTCAGGTCCAGCAGCCCGACGTCGCCGCCGTAGTACTTCTCGGCAGCCTGGTTGAACTTCTCCTTGAAGCCGGCGCCGGAGGTGACCAGCAGCAGGATGCCGCAGACGATCACGCCGGCGAGGCCGATCCACATGGCCCACTTCTGGAAGTTGGCGTAAGTCTTCATGCCGACGGCCACCAGGATGGAGGCGATGGCGATGACCACCAGCGACGCCACGAAGATGCCCGTCGCCGTGCCGAGCCAGTCGGCCGCCCCATTGAGGCCGAGGATGCGGAAGATCGGCTTGATGGTGGTCTGGACGCCCATGTCAGCGTAGATCGGCGTCCAGAGCCACAGGATGAACCACCAGCCCACGCCGGCGATCACGAAGCCGATGGAGCTGTGGAAGATGCGTGTGATCCACACGTAGTCGCCACCTGCGCGCGGCATCGCTGAGATCAGACCCGCGTACACGACGATCTCGAGGACGATGAAGATCGCGGTGATCACGATCGCCCAGAACAGACTGCCACCCGGGATGAAGGTGGCGTACGCGAACGACCAGATCGCGAGGAACAGGTTCACGGAGAAGAACGAATACCGGAACCCGTCCATCGACGACCAGCCCTTTACCAGACCGCTCGCCTTGCGCACGAACAGTGTCTGTTCAGCTGGCTTGCTTGCGTCAGTCGCCATCAACTAAATCCCCCCTCTGTCGTTGCTGCCCGGGTGATGCGCGGCGCGCTCCCGGGGCCCTCCGTCGTGCTTCCGGGTGCCCTCACCCGGACGTCAGCCTGTAGCGCTTCAGCTTCTTCTTGCCATCGAGGTCGACCACGCAGCCGGCGACCATGCCTTCGACGTACGAGCTGCCCGGGTTGATGGAGAGCGTGCGTCCGATACGGACGGCAGCTCTGCTCTCGTGAATGTGCCCGTGCAGAGACAGGATGGGCTGGACCTCTTCGATCACCTCCTTGACGGCGGTGGACCCGACGTGCGCCGAGTCCTGACCCTGGACGGTCAGCGACTCCCAGTCGATCTTCGGTGCCACGTCGAGCTGCGTGTCGTAGGGCGGCGCGTGCAGACCGAGCACCAGCCGCTCGGGCGGCACGGTCGCCTGCTTGACGATGTCCATGATGCGCTGCTTGAGCTTGGGCTCCTCCTCCTCACGCGGGGTGTCCCACGGAGTCAGGTTGGTCCAGCCGCTGGAGGCGAGCTGATACCCGCCGGGCAGGTCTATGACGTTGCCCTCACCTACCTGCATCGTCTTCGACGTCGCCAGGATCTCGTCGATGTCGTGACGGTCGTCGTTGCCGGGGCACACGATACACTGGATGCCGCTGCCCTCGAGCTTCTTGTCCGCCCACTCGACCCACTCCTCGACGGTCTTGCGCATCTGGGCGTGGAACAGTTCCTCGAGCTTGTCTTCGTCGCTCGTGTACTCGTCGCGCTCTTCCGGCGTCAGGGAGACCGGATAGTAGCCGTGATCCTTGATGAGGCGCTCGGCCTTGGCGAGGTCGTCGGCGCCGTTGAGCTCGTGGTTGATGTCGAGCATGTGGTAGCGCCACTTCTCGGGCCCGGTCTGGATGATCGGCACGATGGCCTTGCCCGTCATGTCTCCGCCGAGTATCAGGACGTTAGCCTCGTAGTGGCTGGCGGAGTTGATGAACTTGCGCCAGCAGACCTCCGAGCCGTGGACGTCCGTGGCGAAGAAGAGTCTTACCGTCACGTCCTACCCCCTTTCGCCGCGTACGCGGGTCGCTTGTTCACTGTGCATCGAACCACTTCAGGTCGTCGGAGTCGATGATGCAGGCGCCGTCCCCGCCGCCGTGAGGCGGGCGGGGACGGCGTCGGAGAGTGACGGCGGGAAGGCAAGCTCACGAAACGGGGACCTCAAGACCCATGCCGGCGAGCTCCGCGCGGACCTCGTCCATCGCCTTCTGGTAGTCGGCGTTCTTGATCCGCTTGGTCTGCATGTCGTAGACCTCCTGGAACGTGAGGCCCTTGTCGGGATCCTTCAGCTTGTCTCCGAACAGCGGGAAGAGCTTCTGGGCGATCGGCTCGGCCTTGGCGCGCGTGAGCTTCGAGGCGGCCAGGCCGATCTCGGCGTGGAACTTGTGGTCGTCCGGCACCAGCGAGTCCGACTGGACCGCCATCGCGGGATGACCTGAAAAGACGTTTCCACCAGACGTCACGACGGCGAGCATATAGCAGGCCATTTCGTAATGGTACTGCTTCGTGCCTGAGCCGCCCCCGAGGTACGGCAGATTGACCATCGGATAGCCCATGTTGCGGCCGATCGCGGCGTTGGACATGGCGATCGCCCAGATCAGCGGCTTGGTGGACGAGAGGTGCAGCTTGCTGTGCAGCGGGGCGTTGTAGTGGTAGCTGCCGCGGAAGACCAGGTTGCCCATGATCATGTACGCGGTCGCCGTCACGGCGACGCCCTCCGCGCCGCCCGCGTAGCCGCCGAAGAGCGGCGTGGAGGTGGAGCCGATGTTGGCGCTGATGCTGTTGTAGAAGGCGACCTTCTGCAGGGCCTCGTACCCCACGACCATCTCGGAGAGGAAGTCGATGAGGAAGCCGTCGCTCGGGCGCAGCCCGAACTCGGGATAGCTGGCCGCGAACATGGAGGCCGGCTGGGAGGCCGCGGAGATGCCGTTGATGATCGGCAGGCCGGCGCGGCCGGCGCGACGGATGCCCTCACGCGCGAGGCGCACGGTCTTGCAGGCGGCCAGGATCTCCTGCGGCGAGCGCACGCGCGAGTCCTTGCCGCGGAGGTGGAGGATCGACGGCACGCTGACCGAGTTGACGATGTTGAAGGACGCCATCTTCTCGACGGTGTCCATGAAGACCTGCTCGTCGGTGGTGTAGATGCCGCCGCCGATGTGCACCCACGGACGGTCGTCGGTGGTGTCGGGACGGCGGCCGCGCATGACGTTGCGCTCGCGCCGCTCGCCGAACGTGGTCTCCTTGGGGCACTCCTTGCACGCGGTCACGATCTCGTCGCGCGTGAACTCCATCACCCGGTTCGTCTCAGGGCAGTAGGCGCCGGCCTCGGCGATGAGGTCGACGGCCGCCTCGAAGACCCCGTCCGTGAGGGTGTCGTCGGTGTTGATGATGGTCTCTTTGTCCCACTTCACCTTGTGACGCGCGATCACCTCGGCGAGCTTGGGGACGTACCGCTTCATGTAGTAGTCGGTCTCGGAGGTGAGCGGGCCGGTCTCGGCGCGATCGAACACCTCGATAAGGTCGATCATGTCGTGCTCCTCGTCGTTGTCGTGGTCGTCGGGCGGGGTCTCAGGAGACCAGCTTGGCGGACAGGGTCACGGCCTCGTACGCCGTCGCAGCCCATCCGTCGGCGCCGATGGTGTCGGCCCACTCCTTGGTGGTCGCGCCGCCGCCGATGATGACCTTGAACTTGTCGCGCGCGCCCTGGTCCCTCAGCGCCTCGATGACGTCCCTCTGGCCGACCAGCGTGGTCGTGAGGAGCGCCGACATGGCGATGATGTCGGCGTCGACTTCCTTGGCCTTGTCGACGAACTGGAACAGGTCGACGTCGATGCCGAGGTCCCAGACCTCGAAGCCGGAGGTCTCGTAGAGGAGCTTGAGGATGTTCTTGCCGATGGAGTGGAGGTCGCCCTTGACCGTACCCATGACGATCTTGCCCTTCTTCTCACTCCCGGCGCCGGCTTCCTTGATCTTGGGCTCGAGGATCACCATCGCCGACTGGAAGGCGAGGGCGGCCTGCATGAGCTCGGGAAGGAAGATGTCCTCGCACTCGAACTGCTCGCCGATCACGTTGAGGCCCGGGAGCAGGCCCTGGTCGATGACGGCCTTGGCCTCGACGCCGTCGGCGAGCGCCGCGTTGACGGCGGCGAGGACTTCATCCTCGTCCTGGTCGATGATCGACTGCTTCAGCTTGTCGAAGTGGTCTGCGTCCGCCATGGAATGCACCCCTTGGTCCGGTTGAACGTTGCCCGGCCGCCCTGCGGCGGCCGCGTGACTGGTCGGGACTTCGTCTCAGGTCTTCGTGTCAGTCCGTCCTCTGTAGAACCTTCGGCCCGTCGGCCGCTCAATAGCTCTTGCGTGCATCACTCCGCCAGCGGTGTCGCGTCGCCGGCGACGAGGCCGGCGAAGTGCTCTCTGATCTTCGCGTCGAGGGTGGCGTCCCAGACGGCGCCGTTGGGCTCCGCCAGGATGCGGCGCGCCTCGGCGAGCGCCCGGTCGTGGATGACAGGACGGCCGGCGTCCTCCCAGTGTTGACGCATATCGCGATTGGCCAGCTTCGGTAGGACCGCGGTCGTCTTCATGCGCGCCTTGGTGTGCTTGCGGCCCATGTAGCTGCCGCCGGGACCGACCGCGGCGATCTCGTCGAGCGCGAGGTTCTCCTCGCTGAACTCGAGACCACGGTAGGCGCGCTTGTCCATGAGCGCGATCTCGTTGTCCACGACCGCCTTGGCGAAGTCGAAGGCCATGAGCGAGCTGAACAGGCCGCCCATGTTGAGCAGCGTCGCGCCGGCCGAGACGCCGAGCACCGTGTTCATGCCCGTCTCGAAGCCAGACTGGGCGTCGTTCGAGTGCGAGTTGGTGAGGCCGATGTAGCCGCCCGAAGGTACGCCGTAGAAATGAGCGAGCTGCGCTTGGGCCGCGAGCAGGATGCCGGTCTCGATGGCGCCGGGCGCGTAGGCGCCGGTGCGCATGTCGGCCACCGTCGGCAGGCTCGCATAGATGATCGGCGTGCCCTCTCTGACCATCTGCTGGAAGGCGGTGATGGCGAGGAACTCGGCGTTGCCGACGACCAGCGTGCCCATCAGCGTCATCGGCGAGGTGAGGCCGGCGTTCGGCACCACCGTCGTGTAGACCGGCAGGCCTCGCTCGGTGAGCCACATGACCGCCTCGGACGAGTCGACGTCCATGGTGAGTGGGCTGACCATCGGGCAGTAGTGATGGTTGATGATCGGCCGCTCGGCGTAGGCTTCCTTGCCGCCGGCGATGAGCTCGCCGAGCTCCACCACCTGGTGGAGGTCGCTCATGTTGGGCGTGTTGCTGCGCACCGGCTTGAGGCAGTTCTTGAGCGCCGGGTAGAACCGGCTCAGGCTGAACTGACCTTCCGGCGCGTCGTCGGCCAGGGTCGAGATGCTGAACACGTCGAACCCGGGCAGCTCGTTGATGAGGTGGGCGATGTTGGCGATGTCCGATGACGTCGCCCGGCGCTCGACGCCGGTGATCGGGTCGACCACGTTGGGCGCAGACGAGCCGGTGACGACGATAGGCCCGCAGTCGGGGATGGTGCGGTCGTACTGTGGGTCGCGGCCGCGGAACGTGAAGCTCGGCGGCGCCATCTTGCGGTACTTCTCGACGACGGCGGCCGGAAAGCGCACCAGGCCGGTCTCGTCGTCCACCGTGCAGCCGTGCGTCTTGAAGACCTCGCGGGCCGGCGCGTAGTGAGCGAGGATGCCCACCGTCTCGAGGACTTCGAGCGAGGCCTCGTGAGTACGTCTGACCTCGACCTCTGAGAGCATCTCGACGAACCTCATACGGTCATGCCTCCTCTGCGACGTGTGCGAGCTCGTGCTGGTGATCCTCGATGAACTGCATGAACTGCAGCTGGTGATCCAGGTACATCAGGTACTCCTCGACGCTGACGCCGGGGTCCTCGTAGTACGCGGCAAGATCCCAGTTGAGGATGTACAGGTTGGCGTTGGCGACCATGCGCGGGAGCAGCGCGAGCTCCTCGGCGGTCAGGGGTCCGGGGACGTCGAAGCGTGACGCCTCGTCCTGGTAGGCGCGCACGAAGATGCTCGCCTTGTCGAGCCGCACCTCGCCATCGTCTGGCCCCTCCCACGAGCTGCAGAAGTAGGCGATGCCCTGCGCCACGTCGAACAGCCGATAGTCCAGCTTGGACCAGTCGAAGTCGAAGAGTCCGACGCCCTGCTCGTCGATCCATTTGAGATTGCCGGGGTGGTAGTCGCAGTGCACAGGGACGCGGGGCAGCCCCTGCAGGTCGACCTCCATGGCGCGGCCTTTCTCGAGCAGCTCGAGGACGCGCGGAAGCCGCGCGATGAAGCGCTGGTCGAAAGCCGTGCCGCGGGATGCGGCGGCGAAGTCGCGGAAGGTCTGCGGCAACTCGCCCACCATCTGCATGATCGGCGGCTGCTCGCGGGCGAGGTCGCCGGGGTCGAAGTCGTGGGCGAGAGCGTGGAACCGGGCGAGCACCCGCGCCCCGCTGTCGAACTCCTTGTCGGTGAGGCGGTTGCTGATCCACGAGTACTTGTCCTCGCCCTCGAGCATCTCGTAGACGGCGAACAGCCGCGTGACCGGTTCGCCGTTCAGCATCTCCTGACGCCGTACCAGCGTCTCGCCGCGCCTGTTCGGATACACGCACGCGGCGATCTGGAAGCCCTTGCCGCTGACGTGGTTCACGAGCGCGTGCTCGAAGCGTACGTCGCGCTCACTGGTCGACGCCTTGTACTTGCGCACGAAGAAACGGCGCTCGCCTTCGGGCGTCGCGACGACGACGGCAAAGCTCAGATTGACGTAGCCGCCGAGGATCTGCTCGACGCGGAGTACCTCCCCGAGGTCGTAGTCGGTGGTGACGACCTCCGCCAGCTGACCGCTCAGGAACTCCACCTTCAGGGTGTCTCGGAGGGACTGGGCGTCGGCCGCCAGCCGCTCCGCCAGTTCGAAAAGCTCGTTTGCCTTGGCTACGTCCACATGACCTCACTTCCGCCGGTACGCCGCGACGCCGGGCACCACCTACTCACACGACGATGCACTGCAATCCCAGTCGCACGATCTCGTCGCGCACGCTCTGGTCGACCCCGTCGTCGAACATGACGGCGTCGAGTTCGCCGAGGCCGCAGATGACGACGTCCGCGACCACGCCGATCTTGGTCGAATCGGCCATGGCGATGACCTCACCGCGCGTCTGCGCGAGCATCGCGCGCTCCACGCCGGCCATGCCCATGGTGGGGGTGGTGAGGCCTTCCTCGAGATCGAAGCCGTCCACGCCGATCAGCATCTTGCCGGCGTGGAAGCGACTGATGTGTTCGAGCGCCAGAGGCCCACTGACCGCGTTGGACCGAGGCCGGTACAGGCCGCCGACGAGGACGACCTCGACGCGCAGCCCGCGGGCCTCCTGGACGGCGCCCACGTTGTGGGTGACGATTCGCGCCTCAAGTGAAGGATCGATGTGCCGGATGACCCGAGCCGCGGTGGTCCCCGAGCTCAGGAAGACGGTCTCGCCCGGCTCGATGAGAGCGGCCGCCCGCTCGGCGATGCGACGCTTCTCCTCGGCGCTCGCGCTCTCGCGCTCGACGTAGAGCGTCTCCTCGGCCATGTGCCGCTTGAGGACGGCCCCCCCGTGCGTGCGCACCAGGATGCCTTCGACCTCCAACCGCTCGAGGTCTCTGCGGATGGTCATCCCCGAGACACCCAGATCCTCACTGAGCGCCGACACCCGTACTGCTCGCCGTTCCTTGACGAGATCGACGATACGGGCCCGACGCTCCGCAGGGATCATCTCGTGGACGTCCGGGACTTCCTGCGACACAGCGGCTCCCCCAGTACGTAGCGCCTTACGGCCCGGCAAGACCGAACAAAGTCGAACACATCATAAGCGCCGCCACCACGCTGTCAAGT
Organism: Thermoleophilia bacterium; assembly: GCA_035686425.1. Classification (GTDB taxonomy): domain Bacteria; phylum Actinomycetota; class Thermoleophilia; order UBA2241; family UBA2241; genus CAIXSE01. The sequence continues at coordinate 29,995 of DASRZL010000049.1, read as the reverse complement.
GCCGAGGCCCCGGGCCGGCGACCTCCGGCCTCGCGATGGATGTTCGCGAAACGTGGCGCGACGCCGCTGCCGTCCGGCGCGCTTCCGAACGGCTTGAGGAGATCTGACGGCCGGGCGCTTCACTGCCCGCTTCTCGCTTCCTGCGCCGGAGGCTCCCACTGGTCGCATCCCACGGCGCCCGACCGTTCCCCGTGCTGTACGGAGAGTTCCCGATCCAGTGCTCATGTCTTGTGAATCCGAGCACTTTCGAGCATAACCGCACGAAGTCTACCGCGTTTCGGCACGACGTCAAGTCCGGCGCGGCGATCCTCGGCAAGAGGCGCCGGGAGGAGCAGGGAACGCGAAGCGCCGCACGGCGCCCGCAAGGGCTCAGTTGCCCTGGAAAGCCCAGGTGTAGGAGGGGTCCCACCACGCGTGACCGTGGCCCTGCCTGATCGCGAGTGCGGTCGCCTTGATCTGGGCGGCGCCGTCGGCGATGCTCGAGGACCGCCACGGGTTCCAGTCGCCCTTCCAGGTGCCCGGCGCGTACTGGAACAGACCGTAGTAGCCGCCCGCACCGACGATCGCGGCCGAGCCGCCTGATTCGATCATCATGAGGCGGTACATGCCGCGCGCGCTCACGCCGTTGCTCGCCGCAGCACTGCGGATGAGGGGCCACCAGGGCCCGGAGCCTCCGCCGGACGCCGGAGGCTCGACGGTCGGCGTGGGCGCCGGAGACTTCTCGGCGGCGTCGGCGACGAGGCGGCGGATGTCTGAGCGGACACCGTCGAGCATCGCCCGGCGCTCGTCCAGACGGCTGCGAATGGTCGCGAGCTCGCTCTTGCAGGTCTCGACGAGCTTCTCGGCCGTGCGCTCGTCGGCGACCAGCGCGGCCCCACGATCGCGCAGCTCTCGCTTGGTGCTCTCGATGCTGCGCACGACGTCCCGATCGCTGCGGGCGATGGTGCGCACCATGGTGAGTTGCGTGACGAGATCGTTGAGGTCGGCCGCGCCGAACACGGCGTCGAGAGGGCTGACGACATCATGCTTGTACATGGCGACAGCCCGCGTCGCGAGCGTCTCGCGCGCGACGCCGAGCTCCCTGAACGCCAGGCGCTGCAAGCGCCGATTCTCCGCGAACTGCTTGCGCACCGCCTCGAGGGCCCGGGTCGCGCGAGAGTAGCGCGTGACGGCCGACCCGATCTTGGCATCGAGCGCGCTGATGTCGGCGGCGAGCTCGCGCACCTTGGCGCGATTCTCCTGCAACTCGTCGGACCGGGCGCCCGCGGGCGCGGGCGCCAGCGCGGCGGCGCCGGCGATCGCGCACAGCGTCAGCAGGGCGACGAACACCAGACGACGTATGGGGTGGCTGTCTTGCAGTACGCCTCCTCGTGAGGCAGGCGGCCGGGAGGCCGCTCGCTCTTCCCCCGGCAGCCGAGGTCAGGCCCGGAAAAGGGGTGGAGTGAGAACCTAGCACTCGGCAGCTCGATGCTCAAGTGCAGGAATCCGTGGCTGCGCCACGACGCGTCGGTTTCAGACGATGTCAAGGTCTTGGCGCGTCGTATCCGGCAACGAATAAGCTCAGAAGATGGCGTAATCGGCAGAGTCTCCCCATCCCGTCAATCGAGGTGCCTGGGCTTGGCCGCCCGCCGCAGGAGAGGCGGCCGTGCGCGAGAGGTCCTTGACACATGCGGTCAACGGGTGGTGAACTCAACATGTGTTGAAGCCGCTCGCCCGTCCCGCCCTGGACGGGTGGTCGTCGTAAGGAGGAGGTCCGCGTGCGCGCCATCGCCGTCAAGGAGTTCCGGGAGCTGCGTCGCGACCCCCGTACCCTCGCCATGCTGTTCCTGCTGCCGTTCCTCTTCCTCGTCGTGTTCGGCTACGCGGCCAGCTTCGACATCAAGGACGTGCCTACCGTGGTCGTGGGCGCGAGGGCAGGGGCGGCGGCCGCGGCGCTCCCCGGGACTTTCAACGTCGTCTCCACGGAGGCGGACGACGACCGCGTCGGCGCCGAGGACCTGTTGCGGCGGGGCGAGGCGGTCGTGGCCGTCGTCACGCCTGCGCAGGCGGGCCGCCCGGCCCAGGTGCTCATCGACGGCACGGAGCTCTTTGCCGCGCAGGCCGCGTTGCGCAGCCTCGCCGAGCTGCAAGCGACCGGCGCGGCAGGCGCTGCCGGGTCAAGCGGGCAGAGCCCGCTCGCCGGCGGCGCCGTCCCGGTCGCAGAGGTGACGGTGCTCTACAACCCCGACCTGCGGACCGCCGTCATCATGATCCCCGGGCTCTGCGGCATCATCCTCGTGTTCGTCGGCACGGTGGCCACCGCGCTGGGCGTCGTGCGTGAGCGGCAGAGCGGCACCATGGAGCAGCTCGCGGTGATGCCGTTCCGACCGCGCGACGTCTTCCTCGGCAAGATCGCGCCGTACCTGCTCATCGCCGCCGCCGACATGGTCATCGTGGTGATCGCCGGCCTGCTGGTCTTCGACGTCCCCTTCAGAGGCTCCGTCGCGACCTTCGCGCTGGGCGCCGTCCTGTTCCTGTTCGTCACCCTGGGGACCGGCGTCCTCATCTCGAGCGTCTCGCAGACCCAGGGACAGGCGATCCAGCTGGCGATGATGACGATGCTGCCGCAGTTCCTGCTCAGCGGCCTGTTCTTCCCCCTCTACTCCATGCCGTGGGGCGTGCGCTGGATCGGCTACCTCCTCCCTCTGACCTGGTTCATCAAGGTCGCGCGCGGGGTGATGGTGCGTGGTGCGCCGATCGACGCGCTGTGGCTGCCGCTCACGATTCTGGCGGTGATGGCTATCGGGGTGTTCACCGCCTCCACCCTGCGCTTTCGCCGAGACCTCGCCCCGGCCGGCGCGGCGAAGTCCGGCGAGCCGGGGGCAGACTCCGTCACGGACGGGGCTTGCGCGGAGGCGGCGCGGTGAGCGCAGCCTCGGGCAGCGCCCCGGCCGGCCCCGGCGCGCGCGCGTGGGGCGTACACGACCTGACCGTGCGCTACGGGACGAACGCGGCCCTGGACGGCGTGACCTTGGCCGTTCCGGCCGGCGCCGTGACCGCCGTGATCGGCGGCGACGGCGCCGGCAAGACGACGCTCCTGCGCGCGCTCGCCGGCGTGGTCCCCGCGTCGGCCGGCAGCGTCGACCGGCCGGACCGACGCCGGATCGGCTACGTGGCCGGCGCCGCCGGCGTCTACGACGACCTCAGCGTCGACGAGAACGTCGAGTTCGTGGCGAGCGCCTACGGTCTCACCGCGCGCGAGCGCGAGGAGCGGTCGGCGGAGCTGCTGGCCCGCACCGGGCTCACAGGGACTGGGACACGGCTGGCCGGCCGTCTCTCCGGGGGAATGCGCCAGAAGCTGGCATTCGCGCTGGCCATGCTCCACGAGCCGGATCTGCTCGTCCTCGACGAGCCGACGACCGGCGTCGACCCCGTGAGCCGCGCCGACCTCTGGCGGCTGATCGCCGCCGCGGCCGCGGCCGGTGCGGCGGTGGTCGTCTCCACGACCTATCTCGACGAGGCCCAACGGGCCGCGAGCGTCGTGCTGCTCGAGGACGGCCGCGCGACCGCACCCGAGGACGCGGCCGGCCTCGCGACAGCCGGCCGCGTGCGCGCATCCGCGCCGCAACGTCCGGCCGACACGGGGAGATCCGGCTCCGGAGCGCTCGCCGTCGCCGACCGGCTCGTGCGCCGCTTCGGCTCGTTCACCGCGGTCGCGGACGTGGCCCTCGAGTTGCGGGCCGGCGAGGTGGTCGGCCTCCTCGGCGCCAACGGCGCCGGCAAGACCACCCTCATCCGGCTGCTCCTGGGTCTGCTGCGCCCCACGTCCGGGCGGGCGCTGCTCTTCGGCCGTCCCCCCTCGAGGGAGACCCGCGGGCGGCTCGGCTACGTGCCCCAGGGCCTCGGCCTCTGGCGGGATCTCACCGTGGCCGAGAACCTGTCGTTCTCGGCCGGCGCCTTCGGCGGCGCGCCGCCGGCGCTGGAGCCTGACCTCGCGGCTGCCTCGGGCACGCTCGTCCGCGATCTGCCGCTCGGTCTGCGGCGGCGCCTCGCCTTCGCCGCCGCCCTCGCCCACGCGCCCGAGCTGCTCGTCCTCGACGAGCCCACCTCGGGCGTCGGCCTCGGCGCACGCGCGGCGCTCTGGGACACCATCCATCGCTCCGCCGCCGATGGCGTCGGCGTCCTGGTCACGACACATCGCCTCGACGAGGCGGACCAGTGCGACCGGCTGGTGCTCATGGCCGGCGGGCGCATCGTCGCCGAAGGCACTCTCGCCTTCATCGTCGGCGACGGTGCGGCGGTCGCCGTGCACGCGGACCGCTGGGATGAGGCGTACACGGCGCTCGACGACGCCGGACTTCCAGCGGCCCTCGTCGGGCGTGACCTCCGCGTCCCGGGCGAGGATGCCGCCGCCGTCCGCGCCGCGCTCGACGCGCGCCGCGTCTCCGCCCGCGTCACGATCGTGCCCGCGACCTTCGAAGAGACCTTCGTCCGCCTGGCGAGCGCGGGCGGCGAGACGGCCGAGCGCTACCCCGAAAGGATCTCTCCATGACCGACCCCGCCGCGTCTCCCGGCTCGCCACCTGTCGACGAGGGCCACCCGCGCAAGTGGTGGATCCTCATCGCGGTCAGCGTCGGCATGTTCATGGCGCTGCTCGACGTCACCATCGTCAACATCGCGATGCCGGCCGTCATCACTGACCTGGAGACGACCGTGACGCACGCCTCGTGGGTGCTCAACGCGTACAGCCTCGTGCTGGCCGTCTTCTTCCTCTCGATGGGCCGCGTCGCCGACCGCTACGGGCAGAAGCGCGTCTTCCTGTTCGGCCTCGTCACGTTCACCCTGTTCTCACTCCTCTGCGGCTTCGCCCCCACCATCGACTGGCTGATCGCCTTCCGCGCCGGCCAGGGGCTCGGCGGCGCGGCCCTGCTCACGATCTCGCTGGCGATCGTCCTCGGTGCCTTCCCCAAGCGCCAGCAAGGGACGGCCGTCGGCATCTGGGGAGCGCTCGGAACAGCCGCCGCGGCGGTCGGGCCTACGCTCGGCGGCCTGCTCGTGACCTGGGGCCACTGGTCATGGATCTTCTTCGTCAACGTCCCCATCGGGATCGTGGCCGTCGTCGCCTGCGCGGCGGTCATCCCGCGGAGCATTCGGCAGGCAGGCTCCGAAGGCGGCATCGACATCCCCGGCATGCACATCTCCGGCGTCGGCCTCTTCTGCCTCACGCTGGCGCTGGTCGAGGGCGACGCGTGGGGCTGGACGTCGACGGCCATCGTCGCCTTGTTCGTCGTCGCCGTCCTCAGCTTCCCGCTGTTCATGTGGTGGGAGATCCACACTGCGTCGCCGATGTTCCCCGTCAACCTGTTGCGCATCCGCTCGTTCACCGCCGCCAACACGGCGATCATGTTCGTCGGTCTTGCGATGGGCGGTACCTTCCTGATGATCGTGATCTTCATGGTCTCGGTGCTCGGCTACTCGGAGCTTCGCGCCGCCGCCGCGCTCACGATCATCCCCGTGATCGCCCTGGTCGTGGCCCCCAACGCGGGGCGCCTGAACGACCGCATCGGCCCGCGCTACCCTGCGGCCGCCGGCGCGGCGTTCTTCGCCGTGGGCCTCACGCTCCTGGCCCAGCTCGGTGGCGGCACGACGCTGTGGGACGTCATGTGGCGGGCGGCCTTCATCGGCCTCGGCATGGGCCTGGCGATGCCCACCCTGTCGGCAGCCTCGATGGCCTCACTACCCCCGCAGGTCCGCGGCGTCGGCTCGGGGTCCCTCAACACCATGCGCCAGATCGGCTTCACCGTGGGCGTGGCGCTGCTGGTCGCCATCTTCACGCACATGGTGGCCCAGAACGCACAGCACGCCACGCGCCAGGCGGCGGGGCTCATCGCGACGCAGCCACAGCTGGCTCCAGCTGAGAAGACGGCGTACACGGCGACGCTGATCGGGAACGCCAAGGCCGCCGCGGGCAGCGGCGGCGGGGCGGCGCAGATGACGACCGACCCGCTCCACGGCGCGCCGCAGCCGTCGGGGGCGTCCGCGAGGGTCACGTTCGACAAGCTCAACGCGACTGTCGCCACCCTGTACCGCAACGACATCGCCGCCTCGTTCACCTGGCCGTTCTATGCCGCGGCACTGGCGGCGTTGCTGGCAGTCATTCCTGCTCTCTTCACCGGCAAGCGGCTCGGCGAGCACGAAGGCCACCAGGACATGACGCGGGCCGAGCGCGCGGAGGCCGCCGGCCGCGCGGAGGCCGCCGAGGCCGGCGCGCCGATGATGGACAAATGACCGCGGAGAGTCGCGACAGGGCAGCTGGCCCGGCGCCGCCGGGCGGCCGCAAAGCCGGACGCCGCCCCGGGGAACGCGCGACCCGGGATGAGATCCACGAGGCGGCGCGCTCGGCCTTCGCCGAGCACGGCTACGATCGCGCGACGATCCGCGACATCGCCTCGAGGGCGCGCGTCGATCCCGCGCTCGTCATCCACTACTTCGGCTCCAAGGAGCAGCTCTTCAGTGCCGCGCTCCGGCTGCCGGTGGAGCCGGCCGAGGTCCTCGCCCGGGTCCGTGCCCAGGCCCCCGACGAGATGGGCCCGGCGCTCGTGCGCGCGTTCCTCTCTGTCTGGGAGCCCGAGGAGACCCGCACCCCACTGATCGCGACGCTGCGCTCGGCGATGACGAACGAGACGGCGATGACCCTGGTGCGCGAGCACCTCGATCGCAGGATATTCGGACCGATCACCGCGGCGCTGCAGTCCGACGATGCAGAGCTGCGGGCCACGCTCATCGGTTCGCAGCTCATCGGGTTGGCGATGATGCGCTACATCGCTGGTGTCCAGCCCCTCGCCTCGGCGTCGGTGGAGCAACTGGTCGCGGCGGTCGGTCCTACGGTGCAGCGGTATATCACCGGCGACCTTGGTGGCGCCGCAGACGCTTGAGGGAGCACTGACGGCGGCGCACCACGGTGACGGCGGGGATGACCGCGGCCGAGGCCGTCAGATGAAGCGCGCCCGCAGCGCCGTGGCGGCGCGCAGCAGTTCGTCGGCGTCCGGCGCGCGGTAGCCCTCGAACTGGCGATCGAGCGCGGCCGCTCGCGCCGGGTCGCCTTGGTCGGCGAGGCGCCGATAGATGCCGAGCCGCGCGCCGACGGCGAAGCGTGCCTGCTCCTCGCGCGGCCAACCCAGGTACTCGTCCAGCACGGCCACCAGCCGTTCCCGGTCTCGCGGCAGCGAGCCCTCGAGCTCCGGCAGCAGATTGAGCATGTGGTCGGAACGCAGCTCGAGGCGGGCGTTCCCGAGCTGCTCCAAGAGATCGCGCAGCTCCCGCGCCACCTCGACGTCGTCGGGCAGCACGAACTCGCCCGCGGCCGCGCGCTCTGCGAGTGGCGTGCCCGGCACGACCGCGGCCGTGCGCAACCGCACGACGAGCGGGCGCTCGGCGGGTGCCGCCGCGGCCACCGCGCTGATCACGCGGGCGGAGCCCGCGACGTGCGCGGCAGCCGCCTCGCGCCCCCCCAGCCCGGGCATCAGGTAGAAGCAGAGCTCGAGCCCGGCGCGCACGACCTTCTCCCCCGCCTCGATCAGGTCGCCGCCGGAGCAGCCCTTGTCGATCGCCATGAGCACCTCGTCGGCGCCCGACTCGAGGCCGAGGTGGACCCGAGTGAGGCCGGCGCCGACGAGGAGCGCAAGGTCCTGCGGCGTGCGCCGCGCGAGCGTGCTGGCGCGGCCGTAGGTCGTCACCCTGTCGACCGTCGGGAAGCGCTCGCGGACCCGCTGGACGATCGCCGCGAGCTTCGCCGGCTTGACCGCGCACGGATCGGCGTCCTGCAAGAAGACCGTACGTGCGCCGCCGCCCAGGAAGAGCGACACCTGGTATGCCTCGGCGGGCACGAGGCCCTCGTGAACGGCGGCGACACCGCGACGCCGCAGCACCTCCGCCGCCGCGGCCATGGCGTCCACGTCGGCGAGCACCTCTTCCTCCGGGCGCAGCGACGACTTCGCGCCCTTGTAGACGGGGCAGAACGTACACCGGTTCCAGGTGCAGTTGCGGATGACGCGCACGAGCAGGCTGTGCGCCTCGCTGGGCGGGCGGAGGGGGCCCTGCTCGAACGGAGCCGTCGTCACGGGTCTCTCACTCGTAGTGGATGGCCTCGAGGATGTCTATCTTCGCCGCCCGCCGTGCCGGCAGGATCGCGGCGATCACGCCGACGATCACGGCCAGGACGAGGAAGACGAAGAGCTGCGTCCAGGGGATCGAGAACGTGATGCCGATGCCCGCGAACCGCTGGTTGATGACCCAGGCGAAGGCGATGCCGACGAGGATACCGAGGATGCCGCCGATCACCGACGTGATGACGCTCTCGTAGCGCACCGTAGCACGCACCTGTGAGCGAGAGGCGCCGATCGCGCGCACCAGCCCGATCTCACGCGTGCGCTCATACACGGCCAGCACGAGCGTGTTGACGATGCCGAACAGCGAGATGATGACGCTCATCGCGAGCAGCCCGTACATCAGGTTCAACAGCTGGTTCACCTGACCGATGATGCTGTCCTTGTACTCCGCATCGTCGCGGACCTCCGCAGTCGGGACGCCTTCGAGAGCGGTCTTCAGGGCCTCGGAGTTCGCCGGTGTGGCCCCTCCGGACATCCTGGCGAAGGCCATGAAGTACTGTGGCCGCGGGAACAGGGCGTCGTACCCCTGATTGCTCACCGTGATCCCGTTGATCATCATCGGGTCGCGGTAGATGCCGAGCACTTCGAGGCGACCGGTCTTGCCGTCCGCCGTGGACACCTCCACGGTGTCGCCTCTCTTCACGTCGAGCGAGGTAGCGATCTGCTCCTCGACGATGGCTCCGTCGTCGCCGAGCTGCCCGAGGAGATCGTCGCTGCCGTCGATCCAGTCGAACTGCCAGAGGCGCTGGAAGGTGCCGGGGTCGATACCGTACAGCGCCGTCGCCGTCTTGCTGCTGCCGGCTTCTACCTGCTGGACCGCCAGCGGTGACACGACCTCCGTCGACGGCACGGCTTCGGCCCGGCGGACCGCCTCGGCGGGTAGCGGCAGGAAATTCGTCCCCGAGATCACGTAGTCGGCACGGACGGTCCGATCGTAGCTGTCGACGAACGAGGTCTTGAGTCCCTGGGCGAAGACGGCCACGAACACGACGACGCCGAGTCCGATCATGAGCGCCGCGGCCGTAGCGGCGGTCCGCTCCGGGTTGCGGCGCGCGTTGTCACGGGCCAGCCGGCCGCTGACCGCCGACACCCGCTGCAGCGGCCAGCCGATCACCCCCGCGACGGGGCGGATGATGTACTTGCTGACCACGGCGACGGCAACGAAGATGAAGATCGCCCCGAAGGCGATCTGCCCGAGGCGCGCAGTCGTGCCGCCGCTGCCGTACATCCCGCCCACGATGCCGAGCGCGCCGAGCACCGCCGCGGCGACGGCGACGTAGGGCATGAACCGGGCGAACCGTGACGGCGGCAGCGACGCGCCTTCCTGCAAGGCGGCGACCGGAGGTACCCGTGTGGCGCGCAGCGCCGGGACGATCGCCGAGAGCAGCGTCACGCCGATGCCGACCGCGAGCGCGACGATCACCGTGCGCGGCTCCATCACGAGACCGCTGCGGGGGATGTCGACCCCGCCGGCCTGGAACAGCGCATTGATCCCGGTCGCCACCCCGAGCCCCGCGAACAGCCCGACCACGGACGCGAGCACGCCCATGACCAGGGCCTCGCCGGTGATGCTCACGAGGACCTGCCTGCGCGAGGCGCCGAGGGCGCGAAGCATGGCGAACTCCCTCCGCCGCTGCGCCACCGTCATCGAGAACGCGTTGAAGATGATGAACGCGCCGACCAGGACAGCGACGCCGCCGAAGCTGAGGAGGACGGGCGTGAGGAACTGCCCGATGGACTCGCTGATCTCTTTGGTCTGATCGGCGGCCGCCTGCTGGCCGGTCTTGACCTCCGCGTAGGCCGGAACGACCTCGCGGATGCGCCCGGCGAGGGTCTCCGGCGACGTGCCCGGCTCAGCCTGCACGTCGATCTCGCTCAGTCTGCCCTCGAGGCCGAACCAGCGCTGCGCGTCGGCCAGCGTCGTGCCCAGCAACAGCGAGCCGCCGAGCGACGAGGCCTGCGCGAACGTGAAGACACCGGAGACGCTCACATCGTAGGCGCCCGTGTCGGTGATGACCTGCAGCGGCGAGCCGACAGACAGGCCCTCGTCGTCGGCGAGCTTCCGCACCACACCTATCTGCCCGTCCGTCGCCGGAGGCGCTCCCTCGACGTAGTCGGTGTTGCTGATGTCGCTCGGCACGACACTGAAGAAAAGCGTCGGTGAACCGCCCGTCTGGACTACCTCGCCATCCACGGCCACGGCTCCCATCCCGGAGACGTACCCGTAGGCGGCCTTGACACCGTCCACGCCGCGGATCTCGTCGGTCAGGCTCTCCGGCAGGGCCTCGCTGGCCCCGCCGAACTGGCTCGTGAACTCCGCCTTGCGCGTGATGGTGACGTCCGTGCCCTTGTAGGCCTCGCTGAAGATCTCGTCGAAACCGCGGTTGATCTGATCGGTGAGCACGAACGTGCCGCTGATCATCGCGACCCCGAGCAGGATCGCGAGCGTCGTCAGCAGAGTGCGCAGCTTGTGCGCGATGAGACTGCGCCAGGCGATGCGGAACATCAGGCGTCCTCGAGTGACTTGATGACGTCGTAGATGTCGTCGCGGCCGAGCCGCCCGCAGTCGTGGGCGATGGCGCCGTCCTTGAGGAAGACGATGCGGTCGGCGTACGTCGCCGCATGGGCGTCGTGGGTGACCATGACGATCGTCTGCCCGAGATCGTCACGCGAATGCCGGAGGAGTTGCAGTACCTCCTCTCCGGTGCGCGAGTCGAGGTTCCCCGTCGGCTCGTCGGCGAACAGGACCGCCGGCCTCGACGCCAGCGCGCGAGCCACGGCCACGCGCTGCTGCTGGCCACCGCTGAGCTCGGCGGGCTTGTGCGTCAGCCGGTCGCCGAGCCCGACCTTCTCGACCAGCTCGTCGACCCAGGCGCCGTCGCCCTTGCGGCCGGCGATCGTCAGCGGCAGCATGATGTTCTCCGCCGCGTTCAGCGTCGGCAGCAGGTTGAAGGTCTGGAAGATGAAGCCGATCTTGTCGCGGCGCAGCTGGGTGAGCGCCCGCTCCTTGAGCGTGGTGATCTCCTGTTCGTCGATCCACACGCTGCCGGCCGTGGGCCTGTCGAGGCCGGCCAGGATGTGCATCAAGGTCGACTTGCCGGAGCCCGACGGACCCATGATGGCCGTGTAGGCGCCGCGCTGCACGTCGATGTCCACCCCGGCCAGTGCGCGGACGAGCGCGTCTCCCTGCCCGTAGTCCCGTTCGACGCCGCGCGCCTGGACGACGGCGTCCGCCATGCCCACTGTGGTCCCGGCTTCGCAGGTCGCCGCCACCGCGGCGTCGGCCTGATCGATCGTCGTGTCGACGTTCTCGCTCACGTGTCCCCCTTGTTGTCCGCCGCCGGTGGCGACACGTGGTGGGCCGTGCCTCCCGGCGCGGCCCACCACGACTTCTGTTCCCTGTTATCCCACGGGGAGGCGCCGGACGGAACCTCGTCCCGACGTTGCCGCCACGGGGTCAAGCCTGTGTCGGTCCGGTCTCGCCGCTTCCCGACGCCGTCTGGCCGCCACTTGCTGGCGGCTCCGCCAGGGGCTCCGCCGTCTCGATCGGCTCGCCGGCGGGTCCTTCGGCCGCCACGATCGCCGTCTGGGCTCCGTCCGCCTCCACAGGCGGAACCTCCGCGCCGGCGACTTCGGTGACGGCCGCGCCGGGCGCGGCGCTCGCATCGCCGGCGGTCATCGCCGGCGACGTCTGCACGATCGGCGTGATGATCGCGGTCTGGGCGGGAGCGGCGGCCGGCGGCGGGTACGCGGCCGCACCGGCCGCCGCGGCGGCGTTGGCCGCAGCCAGAGCCGCTGCCGCTTCGCGCTTGCCGCGCCGCCATTCGGCCAGGCCGAGCGCGGCGGCGCCGGTGCCGAAGACGATCATGACCACCATGAGCGCCGGCCCGGCGACCGGGATCCGCGAGACGACGGTCGTCCCGACGACACCCACGGTCACGGCGAGCATGAGATTCTCCCTGCCGCCGAACCCGGTGAGGACCTTCTGGGCGAGGAACGACGCCACGCCCGTCGTCGCGAAGAAGTAGGCAAGCAGCACGAACAGCCCGTAGGGCAGGACCAGGAGCAAGCCGATCACGCTGATCACGAGCACGAACAGGATAGCCGGAGCGACGATGAAGAAGACGAGCGCGCCCCACCCCAGCGACGCCCAGGGCGTGCGACCAAGGTGCCGCTGCACCGAGCGCAGCTGACTCGGCATCAGCGCGGCCGCCACGAGGGCGAGCACCAGGAAGAACACCGTCTGGACGACCCAGCCCCACAAACTGAGTCCCCACAGCGGATTGTCGAAGAAGCTCCGCGTGAGCCAGCCGGCCGCCGCGCTCCAGTCGATTCCTTCGATGCTCTGGATCTGGCCGACGACCTCGGCGCCCGGCGCCCGCGTCAGCTCGCCGCCGAAAAGGACGAGGGACGAGTCGGCGGCCGAGAGATTGCTCCCCAGAACGGCCGTGGGACCGAGAGTGACGTCGCCGCCGAAGGCCACGGTCGTCGTGCCCACGGTGCCGTTGATGACCACATCGCCGCCGAAGGCGACCACTGCGTCCGTGACCGTGCCGTCAACGAGGATGTCGCCGCCGAACACGACCACCGACGGCATCGTGGCGCCCTCCGGAACGACGACATCGTTGCCGAACTGCACCTCGGAGCCCTGTTGAAGCACGATCGCCCCGGAAGGCGTCGCGGCCGGCTTGGGCGACTTCGTCGCCGCGTGCGCGGGGCCGGCGAGCGTCAGGCCAAGCACGATCACGAGCGCGGCCAGGGCGACCAGCGCCAGCGACGGCCGCAGGATTCTCAGGATTCTGTCATCTCTCATGGTGTCACCTCCGCGAGCCGGTATGGTCAGCTCGTCGTCTGTTCATGTGTCGGGTCTCCGCCGCGCGCCGGCGGCGCCGGCGGCGCGGCGGGCGGCTGCTGCGGAGCCGGCGTCGCGAGAGGCGCCGGCGGCACGGGAGCGGCCGGGGCCTGCGGCGGCGCCGGGACGCCGACCGGCTGGGCGACCGTCGCCGGCGCGGTCGTCGCGGGCGGGAGCGGCGGCTGCGAGCCGCGGAACATCGCCTCGGCCCAGCGTGCGCATACCCAACTCCACGCATTGAGCACGTGCAGCGATACGAAGAACACGAGGATGCCCAGCGGCACCGAGATCACGCTGAACCACAGCGGCGGCACCCAGGTGCCGTTGACGATCGGCACGTCGAGGATAGCGACCACGGGTATCGCCATGAACCAGAAGACCATGGACAAGGCCGTCACCAGCAGCGTGAACGACACGATCCCGAAGGCGAGCTTGGCGAGCAGGTAGAGGAGGTCCTTCCACGTCGCTCCGCTGCCGAAGTGCGCCTTGAGCTTCGCCCAGACGCCCTCGGCCTTCTCCCACTCGCGTGGCGCCGGCGGGACCTCCGCGCCCAGAAGATAACGCGCCTGCACCCGCTCGAACGCGCCGAAGAGCCACCAGGCGCCGGCGACCACGAGCAGGATCGGGACGCCGACCCAGATCACCACCAGGCCGATGCCGAGCGAGAGGCCCGTGGTGAGGAACACGAAGTAGAAGAGACCCAGCGGGAAGGAGAGCCACTGGAACAGGATGCCGAGCCACGTCTGCGGACGTGCGACGACGCCGAAGAACCGGGTGAGCGCCGAGTCGTTCAAGGGGTGACCTCCACAGTCGTCCGCAGCTTGCAGACAAAGCGTAGCGGGAGGCGCGCTCCCGGTCGTCACCCCGCAGCGGGAATCGAGATGGACTCGGAGTGGGATTCGGATGCCGGCCTGCATACCCCTCCGGGGGTAGCCGCGGGCCGGCCGGCGTCAGGTCACTCCGCGGGCCCTTCTCCCGGCCGCACCAGCCCTACCTCGTAGGCGAGGATCACGGCCTGCGAACGGTCGTGCAGGCCGAGCTTCGCGAAGATACGCTTGACGTGCGTCTTGACGGTGCCTTCGCTGAGGAAGAGATGCGCGGCGATGTCGCCGTTGCTCATGCCGCGAGCCACCAGCACAAGAACCTCGCGTTCACGATCGGTCAGGTCGTCGAGCTCGCTGACGTCTCGCGAAGGGCTCATCTCCGCACGCCCGCGGAAGTTCTCGATGAGACGCTGCGTGACGGAGGGAGCCAGCAGCGCCTCACCCTCGGCCACGACGCGGATGCCGGCGACGAGGTCCTCGGCGGGGGTGCGCTTGAGCAGAAAGCCGCTGGCCCCTGCCTTGAGCGCCTCGTAGACGTACTCGTCCAGGTCGAACGTGGTGAGGATGACGACGCGCGAGCTCTCGTCGCGCCCCAGGGCGACGATCTCGCGTGTCGCGTCGATGCCATTCATGACCGGCATCTGCACGTCCATGAGCACGACGTCCGGATCGAGGCGCCGCGTGAGCGCCACCGCCTGAGCGCCGTCGCCGGCCTCACCCACGACCTCGATGTCGTCCTCGGACTCGAGGATCAGCCGAAGGCCCGAGCGCACCAGCTGCTCGTCGTCGGCAAGCACGAGCTTGACGGTCATATCCCCTCCGTTTCCTCAGTGAGTTGCGACGGCGTCGCGCCTCACCCTGACCCATTTTCGTCGGCGATCGGCAGCCGCGCGCGTACGCCGAAGCCGCCTTCAGCGCGCGGTCCCGCCTCGAGCTCTCCCCGGAACGTGGCCACCCGTTCGCGCATGCCCACGAGGCCGCGGCCACCGCCGTCCGCCGCGGACGTGACCCCGCGACCCTCGTCGAGCACCTCGATGGCGAGAGCACGCTCCTCATAGCGCACGTGGACGGTCGCCCGGGTCTTGCCCGCATGCTTGAGCGTGTTCGTCAGCGCCTCCTGGACGATGCGGTAGGCCGTGAGGTCGAGGCTCGCCGGCAGGGGCCGCGCCACGCCCTCGACGATCAGCTCGACGGGTAGCCCCGCCTCGCGCACGTGTCCGCACAGCGTCTCCAGCTGTCCCATGCCGGGCGCGACATCATAGGAGGTGTCCTCCTCACGCGATCGCAGGATGCCGAGCATGCGCTCGATGTCGCCCAACGCCTGCCGGCCGGCGGTCTCGATCGATTCCAGCGCTTCGCGCGCCAGCTGTGGCTTCTTCTCGATGACGCGCTGCGCGGCGCCGGCGTGCAGCACGACGACGTTGAGCGCGTGCCCGACGCTATCGTGCAGTTCACGCGCGAGACGAGCGCGCTCCTCGGCGACGGCCTCGCGGGCGCGGGCTTCGCGGTCCGCCGCGAAGAGCGCGGCCCTGCGCTCCGCCCGCTCGATGCTGCCTCTGTAGATACGGATGACGACGGCGACGACCCAGACGAGCGAGAGTGAAGCCCACGTACTGAGCGCGCTCTGCCAGGAGAGCTCCGGGTAGGTCACAAAGACGACGATCAATCCCAGAGCCACCACGAAGCCCGCCGCCAGAGCGCGCTTCCACTGGTCGAACGCGACGGTCGCGAACGAAGCGATGACGACCGCCCAGATGGCGGCCTGCGTGAACTCGTAGCCCGCGACTGACTGGGCGCAGAGCAGCGCGACGGCAGCGGACAGACCGGCGAGGGGGGACCACCACAGAAAGGCGATGGTGAGCGCGCTGGCCACGGTCAGGACGATCAGCACCGTGCCGGCGTCGTGGTACGCGGCCGGCGTGGGGCCACGAGTGAGGAGTTCGACCAGCCCCGCCGCGGTGAGGACGAGCGCCAGGAAGATGCTGAGAGACAGCGGGTCGAGAAGGCGGGGGCGTCGAGGCGCCGGCGGTACTGCACCGGCCGGCGAGGCGAGGATGTCGGCTGGCCGTTCCACGCCCGCAGTATAGACCACGCTCCCGTGCACGGACGGAGCCGCGGGCACGCCGATGGAGACGGCGTGAGAAAAAGATTGGTGGAGGCGGCGGGAATCGAACCCGCGTCCACGGACGCCTTGGCGGAGTCTCTACAGGCTTAGCCGGCGCATTTCATCTCGCTCGCGGCCCCCGCGTCGGCCGGGTGCCGTTCGCCAGCCCCGGTCAGTCTCAGGTGCGCTCGCTCGGAGCAGTGCGACCGCACCCCAGCCCACTTCATGACACCGCGGATCCCGGCCGTGGGCATGCCGGGTGCGATGCGTCACCTAATTACTTAGGCGGCGAGTGCGAGAGAGTTATTCTCGGCAAGTAGTGTGTTCCGGCAGTTTAACGAGGCCACCGGACCTCGGCCTGCTGCTCCCACCTCGGTACAGCCCATGTCGAGACCTGTTCGCCCCCAACTGGGCAGCCTGGTGGCTGCATCTCCGAGTATACCAGTCCCCGGAAACGGCGAAACCGCGGCGCTGCCGCGGTTTCGCCTGCCAATCATCACTCTTCGACGCCGATGTGTGTGCGGTGCACCAACGGCGCCCCGCACGTCGACCCACCTTCGGCGGTCAGTCTTCTACGGCTTGGACCTCACGACGGTCGCGACGCCGGAAGTACATGTTGCGGCAGAGCGGACCCTCGCCGGTGGCGTAGCAGCTCTGCACTGCGATCGAACACTGCGGCAGCGGCTGGCGAGCGACCTTGACCACGCCGAACCCACCCTTGCCACGCTCGATCTCTTGGAACATCTTCAAGTCGATCTCGTGCGGGAACACCTTCTCGATACACCCGAAGAACGTGTCGCCGTCTTCCTTGAACGCGTACAGGAAGCGACAGTTCATGGCGAGACAGGCGGCCGGGTAGACGACCTTCTCGCACTGCGCCGAGCATTCCTGACATTCAAGCTGTTCTTCAGACAAGCTGATCAGCCTCCTAGACAGCACAACGGCCGGCGTTCTGGTGCCGGCCCGCGAGCATAGTAGCACGGGGCTCTCAGACTGAACAGGGTCCTTAACCTCCGCTTAATACTTCTCACACAGGGACAACCTCGCCCCCGTCCGTCGACATTGCGCCCGCCGGCACAAGTTCGCGTTGACAATCCACCGCGGTGATAGTGAAAATAGTCACGTATTGCCGTCGTGGCGTCCGCGGTTGGCGCCGCGACGGTCCACTCGCAAGCCGAAGGAGGTGGCGGACACGTATGGACGCCGTCATGCTCGCCCGCATCCAGTTCGCGTTCACCATCGGCTACCACTTCATCTTCGTCCCCATCAGCATCGGTGTGGGGATGATGGTGGTGTTCGCTGAGCGGCGCTACTACAAGAGCGGGGTCCCGGCCGACAGAGCCGCCTCCAACTTCTGGATCAAGCTGTTCACGGCGACCTTCGCCATCGGCGTGGCCACCGGGATCACCATGGAATTCGCCTTCGGCACCAACTGGGCCAACTACTCGCGCTTCGTCGGCAACATCTTCGGGGCGCCGCTCGCCGCCGAGGGCCTCATCGCCTTCTTCCTCGAGTCGACCTTCCTCGGCATCCTACTGTTCGGCCGCAAGAAGGTCTCCAAACGCTTCTACTACGTCTCCGCCTGGCTGGTCTGGATCGGCTCGCTCCTCTCCGCGCTCTGGATCCTGATCGCCAACTCGTGGATGCAGACGCCCGCCGGCTACAAGATCGAAGGCGGCAAGGCCGTCCTCACGAGCTTCTGGCAGGCGGCGCTCAACCCGTCGACGGCGCCTCGGTACTTCCACACCGTCGCCGCGACCATCATCACCGGCTGCTTCGTGGCCGCGGGCGTGTGCGCGTACTACATGCTCAAGAAGCGGCACCTCCACTTCGCCCGGACGGCCATGCTCTGGGCCGTCTCCGTGGGTCTCCTCGTGTCCCTCGCGATGCCGCTCATCGGCCACTGGGGCGCGCTGGTCGTAGCCGAGCATCAGCCGGTCAAGATGGCCGCCTTCGAGAACATCACCGAGACGCAGAAGAACGCGCCGCTCTACCTCTTCGGCTGGGTGAACGGCGACGGCAGCACGACAGGCGTCAGCATCCCGAGCGGATTGAGCCTCATGCTGGGCCTCGACCCCGAGCACGAGGTCACCGGCCTCGACAGCGTCGCCGCGACCGACCGGCCGCCGGCGCAGCTCACCTTCCAGAGCTACCACCTCATGATCGCGCTCGGCGGGCTCTTCATCCTGGTGTTCGGGCTCGCCCTCCTCATGCACTTCCTGAAGCGCCTCGAGAACGCGCGCTGGATGCATTGGGCACTCATCGCCTGCATCCCGCTGTCGCTGCTCGCCATCAACCTGGGCTGGATGGCGGCCGAGGTCGGGCGTCAGCCGTGGGTCGTCCAAGGCTTGATGCGCACGACCGACGCGGTCTCCCCCTTTGTCTCGGCGGGCGAGATCTGGACCACGCTCGGCCTCTTCGGCCTGATCTACCTGGTGCTGTTCATCGCGTGGATCCGCATCTTCCTCGGCATCATCAAGAAGGGCCCTGAGGACACGGCTGAGATGCTGCAGGCGGAGAAGGGCATCGCACCCTCTCCCGCCGGTGCGGGGAGGTGACGAGATGACCCTTGCCAACATCTGGTTCTTCCTCGTCGCGCTCCTGCTCACCATCTACGTCATCCTCGACGGCTTCGACCTGGGGGCCGGCGTGCTCTACCCGTTCCTCGGCAAGACGGAGGAGGACAAGAGCGTCATCCGCGCCTCGATCGGCCCCATCTGGGACGGCAACGAGGTCTGGCTCCTCACCGGCGCCGGCGCGATCTTCGCCGCCTTCCCGATGGTGTACGCCATGACCTTCAGCGGCTTCTATCTGGCCATCATGCTGGTGCTCTTCGGCCTCATCCTGCGAGCCGTGTCGCTCGAGTTCCGGCACCGTGACTCGAGCTGGAGCGCGGTCTGGGACGGCGCCTTCTTCCTGGGCAGCCTGGTGCCGTCGCTGCTGGTCGGCGTGGCCCTGGGCAACGTCATCCGCGGCGTCCCCATGGATGCGCAGGGCAACTACATCGGGACCTTCGTCGAGCTGCTGAACCCGTACGCGCTTCTCGTCGGGGTCACCGGGCTCTTCCTGATCATCCAGCACGGGGCCGCCTGGCTCGCCGTCAAGTCCGAGGGCGAGCTCCACGGTCGCGCCCTGCGGTACCGTCGCGTGACGTTCTGGGTCTGCGCCGCGCTCGCCGTGGCCACGTCCGCCGCGACGATCCTCACGGTGTCACGCGCGTCCGACAACGTGTTCGGCCGGCCGGCCGGCTGGCTGTTCCTCGCGATCCTCGTCGTCGGCCTGCTCTACGCCTTCTGGCAGATGATGAAGGAGGGCGGCGAATTCAAGTCGTTCGTGGGCTCCGCCGTCGTCATCATCGGGCTCGCCGGCATCGCCGCCGTGGGGAACTTCCCGGACATGGTCCCGGCCCGCGGCACGCCGGAGATCACGAGCCTCACCGTGGAGCGCGCCGCCTCGGAGCACCTCACCTTGCTGGTGATGCTCATTTTGGCGCTCATCTTCGTCCCCCTCGTGCTCGTTTACACGGCCCTGATCTACAAGACGTTCTGGGGCAAGACGAAGGCGGGCGACGCGGACTACTGAGCAGGCGTGGACTGAATCACGCAGTCGCGCCCGAAGAGGCGGCGGACCGTCCGGTCCGCCGCCTCTTCTTCGCCCACAGCCGCGAACTTGCACGGCCAACCCGTCGCTTTCTGTGCGAACGAACGCGCAGGGTATTTGGCCTGCTCCGTCACGCGAAACCCTTGCGGGAGGACCAAGCGGACTCGCGCGCGATGCCGGCGTCGGCCGGCGCTCGTCAGATCGAATCGTTGGGTCTCCCCAGCCTCCGGCCGGCCTCACCAGGGGCCCCGCACCCCGGAGCCGCCTGGCCGGAGCCCGCAAGAACCGCGCGGGTCGCTAGACAGCCGGGTGTGAGTGGACTACCATGCGCACTGATGGAGCGAATCTGTGCAGTTGAGTGAGTCCTTGTTCACTTCTTCACCAGTGGAATCAATCCTCGAGGAGGAGCAATGAAAGACCCCAATCTCTTTGAAGACCTGGTAGCGGTCAGTCCCGGCATGGAGATCTGGTGGGACTCGTCGCCGTGCATCCTGGAGAACTGGTACGGCAAGATGCTGGCCAAGGCGGATGACGCCGACAAGCCGGTGCTCCAGGCGCAGTTCGCGCGCATGTACGACATCGACGACCCGATGAACCAGCTCTTCCGCGGGGTCACCACCAACCCGCCCCTCTCGCTGGCCGCGATCAAGGACGACCCGGCGCGCTGGGAGAAGGTCGCTCAGCAGATCCTCGCCGACAACCCCGACGTCGACACCGAGGGCCTCTTCTGGCTGCTCTACAAGGAAGTCGTCAGGCAGGGCTCCGACATGTTCCTGCCGCTCTTCGAGGCGTCGGGCTACAAGGAGGGCTTTCTCTCCGGCCAGGTCGATCCCCGCAGCGCGTTCGACGGCGAGGCCATGCTCGCGCAGGCGCTCGAGATCCACGCCGTGAACCCCAACGTGATGGTCAAGGTGCCGGGCACGGCGCAAGGCTACGAGATCATCGAAGAGCTCACCGCGCGCGGCATCGCCACCAACAACACCCTCACCTTCGTGCTGTCGCAGCTGCTCGACTGCGCGAAGTCCGTGATGCGCGGCCTCGAGAAGGCCAAGGCCAACGGCGTCGACCTCAGCAAGTGGCGCTCGGTCATCACCCACATGGAAGCCCGCTACGGCGACCTCGGCGGCCTTCGTGAGGCCGGCGCCGAGGTCGGCGTGGAGGTCACCGAGTCCGACGTCCGCTTCGCCGAGCTGGCGATCTTCAAGAAGGCGTACCGCACGGTCAAGGAGCGCGGCTATCAGAGCAAGATGCTCTCCTGCTCGCTGCGCCTCGGCCCGACCGTGGACGGCGAGCAGCGCATCTGGCACCTCGAGGAGAAGGCCGGCGCCGGCGTCGTCGTCACCGTCCCGCCGCCTTTCATCGACGAGGTCATCAACTTCCCCGGCGCGGACAGCATCCACTTCCGGGCCGACCAGATCGACGTCGATCCTCCGGCCGACATCATGGAGAAGCTGCTCAAGATCCCGTACTTCGCCCGCGCCTACGACGAGGACGGCTACACGCGCGAGGAGTACAACACGCATCCGGCCCTGGTGAAGACGCACGAGGCGTTCTCCAAGGCCACCAACGAGATGGTCGCGTTCGCCGACGGTTGCCTCAAGGGCAACTGCAAGGCCTGAGGCACCGCGCCCGGACGCTCACGTGATGACGAAAGGACAGTGGGAATGACGGACATCAAGGACAAGATCAATCCCTACGTGTGGACGGC
Organism: Thermoleophilia bacterium; assembly: GCA_035686425.1. Taxonomy (GTDB): domain Bacteria; phylum Actinomycetota; class Thermoleophilia; order UBA2241; family UBA2241; genus CAIXSE01. The sequence goes on along the minus strand of DASRZL010000049.1, from coordinate 8,760 downwards.
GCCTGAGTACAACACGGGCATCCTCGACAAGGCCTGGGCGCAGCCCGAGATGGGCCGCATGATGCTCAACGAGAACCCGATCCCGCCGTCGGACGCGGTCGTCAAGGCGATCACCGACATAGCTGAGAAGGGCAACCGCTACCCGGACCGCGCGTACCGTCTGCGCGAGAAGCTGGGCAAGCTTCACGGCGTGGCGGCGGAGAACATCGCCCTCGCCAACGGCTCGTCAGAGACCATCGACGCCATGATGCGCATCTTCCTGCAGCCGGGCGACGAGTTCCTCTGCTCCAACCCGACGTTCGAGATGTTCCCGTCACGCGCCGGCCTCTGCAACGCGAAGACCGTGCAGATCCCGCTGCGCGACGAGGACCTCCAGTACGACGTCGAGGGCATGCTTGGAGCCGTGAACGAGAAGACCAAGCTCATCCTCATCATCAATCCGAACAACCCGACGGGCATCTTCATCGACGACGCCGACCTCACCAGGTTCGCCGAGCTCGGCATTCCGATGTGCGTCGACGAGGCCTACCTCGACTACCATCCGGACGTCGAGGCCAAGATCGACTTCGTCAAGAAGTACGATCACGTCTTCCTCTCGCACACGTTCTCCAAGGCCTTCGGCCTGGCCGGCATCCGCTTCGGCTACGTCGTCGGCTCGCCGACCTTGGTCGACGCCTTCAACCTGATGTACCTGCCGTGGAACCTCAGTCTGATGGCGATCGCCGCAGCCGAGGCCATCCTCGACACCGGCGAGGTCAAGGAGAAGGTCGTCTACAACAACGACTGGATGGACAAGTTCGCCGCGGCGCTCTCCGCCAAAGGCCTCAAGCCGTTCGAGGCGCACGGCAACTACATGCTGGTCGACGCCTCGGCGAGCGGCAAGACCAGCACCGAGATCGTCCAGGCCGGCGCGGACATGCAGAAGCTCTTCCTCAAGACCATCAAGCCGATCAACGGCAAGGAAGGCTACTTCCGCGTCACCCCCGGCACGCCCGCGGAGTGCGAGCGCTTCATGGCGTTCATCAAGGAGTACTTCTGAGCCGACTGAAGCTCGGTTGACGTCCGTCCGCGGCCTCCGCCCTCCCGTTCGTCACAGGGGAGGGCGGGGGCTGACGGGCTTTCACTCCTCAACGAAAGGACCCAGGTGAGCCCAGTGGCGAGCGCACCCCTCCAAGATCGCTGCATCGACACCATCCGCTTCCTGGCCGTCGACGGCGTCCAGAAGGCGAACTCCGGCCACCCCGGCATGCCCATGGGCGAGGCCGCCGTCGCGTACACGCTCTTCACGCGTCACCTCAGGTACGACCCCGCCGACCCCGCCTGGCCGAACCGGGACCGCTTCGTGCTCTCGGCCGGTCACGCCAGCATGCTCCTCTACTCCATGCTGCACCTGACCGGCTACGACCTCGGCGTGGACGACCTCAAGGCGTTCCGTCAGTGGGGCAGCCGCACACCGGGTCATCCGGAGTACGGGCACACGCCGGGTGTCGAGACGACGACGGGCCCGCTCGGCCAGGGCGTGGCCAACGCCGTGGGCATGGCCGTCGCCGAGCGCTTCCTCGCGGCCACTTTCGGCAACGACGTCGTCGACCACTACACGTACGTGCTCGCCGGCGACGGCTGCATGATGGAAGGCATCAGCAGCGAGGCAGCCTCCTTCGCCGGCCACCAGAAGCTCGGCAAGCTCATCCTGCTGTACGACGACAACCACATCACCATCGACGGCTCCACCGACCTGGCCTTCACCGAGGACGTGTGCAAGCGCTTCGAGGCCTACGACTGGCACGTCCAGCACGTGGCCGACGGCAACGACGTCGAGGCCATCGACGCGGCCATCACGGCTGCCAAGTCTGAGACCGGCAAGCCGTCGATGATCGCCGTACGCACGCACATCGGCCGTGGCTCGCCCAACAAGCAGGACAAGGCCGCCGCCCATGGCGCCCCGCTCGGCGTCGATGAGGTCAAGCTGACCAAGGAAGCCTGCGGGTGGCCGCTCGAGCCCGAGTTCTACGTCGCCGACGACGTGCGCGCCTCCTTCGCCGACGCCGCCGGCAAGGCCGCCGAGGCGCACGCCGCGTGGGAGAAGACGTACGCGGCGTGGCGCGCGGCCGACGCCGCCCGCGCCCAGTCGTGGGACGACGCCTGGTCGCACACCCTGCCAGAGGGCTGGGACGCGGACCTGCCGGTCTTCTCGCTCGACGACAAGATCGCGACCCGCGCCGCCTCCGGCAAGGTCATCAACGCGGTGGCGCCGCGTGTCCCGACGCTCATGGGTGGCTCCGCCGACCTCGCGCCGTCGAACAACACCCTGATCAAGGACGCCCCCGACCAGCAGGCGGCGACCCCGGGTGGCCGTAACGTCCGCTGGGGCGTACGCGAGCACGCGATGGCCGCGATGGCCAACGGCCTCTCGGTGCACGGCGGCATCCGGCCGTACGTGGCGACGTTCTTCGTGTTCACCGACTACATGCGTCCGGCTATGCGTCTCTCCGCCCTCATGAAGCAGCCGGTCACGTACGTGCTCACGCACGACAGCGTCGGCGTCGGCGAGGACGGCCCGACACACCAGCCGATCGAACACCTCGCCATGCTGCGCGCGACCCCGGGCTTCATCGACCTGCGCCCCGCCGACGCCAACGAGACGGTCGAAGCCTGGAGGATCGCCCTGCAGACCGACGACGCGCCCGTCGGCCTCATGCTGACGCGGCAGAACCTGCCGACGATCGACCGCGAGAAGTACGCGCCGGCGAGCGGCATCGCCCGCGGCGCTTACGTGCTTGGCGATGCGTCCGACGGCGGCGTCCCGGAGGTCATCATCATGGCCAGCGGTAGCGAGGTGGCGCTCGCGCTCGAGGCGCACGAGCGTCTCGTCGCCGAGGGTGTGCGTTCACGCATCGTCAACATGGCGTCGATGCACCTGTTCGCCAAGCAGGATGCCGACTATCGCGAATCGGTCCTGCCCCTCGCCTGCAGTGCAAGGCTGGCAGTCGAGGCCGGCGTCACCTTCGGCTGGGACCGCTGGGTCGGCGACGGCGGGCAGGTCATCGGCATCGACCGCTTCGGCGCGTCGGCGCCGGCGAGCACCATCTTCGCGGAGCTCGGCTTCACCGCCGACAACGTCTACGCTCGCGCCAAGGCTCTGCTCGCCTGAGCCCGGCGCGGAGCGGCCGCCGCGGGAGCCCCGAAGAGAGGCGCCCCGGCCGCCGCCGACGCAGAAGCACGCGAGACGGCCGCCCCACGACGGGGCGACCGTCTCGCGTTTGCGGCCCCGGCGCGAGGCCCACTCGGACGAGATGCTTGAACCGTCCCCAGTTCCACGCCTATGATGTGTGCGACTGTGTGCGAACTTGAAGCACTATGAGTAGCGAGCACGAGAGGCAGCCGATGTCGTCAGACGTATCACCCGAGGTCCACGAGATGATCCCCGCCGAGCGCCGGGCGCGCATCGTCGAAATCCTGGAGGAGCGACGGGCCGTGCGCGTCTCGGTGCTCAGCGAGACGCTCGGCGTCTCCGAGATGACCATCCGCCGTGACCTCGAGCAACTCGAGCAGGCAGGTCTGCTCTCGCGCATGCACGGGGGCGCCATCCTCAAGCGCCGCATGGTCGAAGAGCCGCTGTACGCGACCAACGTCCGCGCCCACTCCGAGGAGAAGCGACGTATCGCAAAGGCCGGCGCGGCGATGATCGTGCCCGGCGAGACCGTGTTCCTCAGCTCGGGCACCACCGCCGCCCAGGTGCTGAGCCACGTCGACCCGCAGATCAAGGCGCGCATCGTCACGCACAACGTCGGCGCGCTGTCCACGGCGCAGAACACCGCCCTCGACGTGGTCCTGCTGGGCGGCTCCTACCGGGCGCGCTCCAACACGCTGGAGGGCCCGCTCGCAATCGAGGCCGTCTCCACGTTCCACGCCTCGCGCTTCATCCTCGGCGCCGACGGGGTCAGCCTGGAGGACGGCGTGACCACGCCGAGCATCGGCCTTGCCGGCGTGGAGCGGGCGATGATACGACAGACGCGGGGCGAGGTCGCCGTCCTGGCCGACGCCAGCAAGTTCGGCGTCATCGGCGACGTAGCCATCTGCAAGCTGGACAAGGTCCACACGGTCATCGTCGACGACGCCGTCGACCAGGAAGTGCGCGACGAGATGGAGCGCCTCGGGCTCTCGCAGATCGTCGTCTGAGTGCGCTCGCGGGCGGCGTCCGCCGCCCGGCGATCCTCAGACGTCCCAGTAGGTCGACTGGACGTCACGCGCGCGCGCTATGGCGGCGGCGGCGCGCCCGGTACCGCCGCTCACCTCGGGCGCGCGTTCGTCGGCGACCGCGCGCAGCACTGCCTCGACCGCCCTGGCCGTGGCCCCGCGGTCGTAGCCGCCCTCGAGCACGAACGCGAGGCGGCCTTCGCACAGTTCCTGGGCGAGCCGCACGCAACGCAGGCTCATCTGCGCGAATCCGGCCTCAGTGACCGCCATCTCGCCGAGCGGGTCGTCGCGGTGGATGTCCTGGCCTGCCGAGACGAGGATCGCCTGCGGCCCGAACTGCCGGACGACCGGCTCGAAGACGACGTCGAACACGCTCGCGTAATCGCCGTCGACGGCACCCGCCGGGAGCGGTACGTTGACGGTGAAGCCCTCCCCCGCGCCCTCGCCGCACTCAGTGAAGAACCCGCTGCCGGGGTAGTGCGGCCACTGGTGCGCCGAGCCGAAGAGCACCCTCGGCTCGGCGTAGAACGCCGCCTGCGTGCCGTTGCCGTGATGGACGTCCCAATCCAGGATGGCGACGCGCTCATACCCCTGCGCAAGGAGCCGCGCTGCGGCGATGGCGACATTGTTGAAGAGGCAGAACCCCATCGCCCGGTCCGGGGTCGCGTGATGACCAGGCGGGCGGATGAGCGCGAAGGCGACCAGGTCGTCCTTCCACAGCTCCGTGGCGAGCAGCGCGCCGCCGGCGGAGAGGAGCGCCGTCTCGAAGCTCCGCGAGGAGACGTGCGTATCGGGGTCGAGCCAAGCGCCCTTACCCTGCGCGGCCCGCTTGATCATCGCGAGGTGGGCCCGCGTGTGCACGAGCAGCACGTCGTCTTCAGTCGCTGGGTGGGGCGAGGTCGCGACCGTGAGGCGCGGCCAGAGGTCCGTGCCCTCGAGGTGCTCGACGAGGGACGTCACCCTGTCGGAGCCCTCGGGGTGCGCTCCGGTGTCGTGCTCGGCGTAGGCCTCGTCCCAGATGATGGCGGCGTTCACAGGGCCAAGGATACCTGCGCCGCGGACACGCGGCCACAGACGCCGCGCGCCCCAACCCGCCCGGCGCGCCACGCTGGGGTGCTTCAGGCCGGGGGCGTCCCGCGCGGCGCCGTCAGGAAGGGCTGCGCCAGTTGCTCCCAGAGCGCCGCCGCGGCGCGCACGTCGGCGCCGTCCGGATCCAGCCCGTGCTGGATCGCGAGGCCGTCAACGATGGCGATCATCAGCATCGCGAACGGGCGTAGTTCCGCGGCAGCATCGGGACCGCCGGCGTCGAGGCAACGGAGGACGGTCTCGCGATAGCCGTCGTACAGCGCCGCCACCCGCTCGCGCAGATCGGGATCGCGAAGCGCGTGCGGCAGGATCTCGAAGAAGGACAGGAAGCTCTCGGCGTCCGCGGCGATGCGCGTCTCGCCGTCGATGAGCGCCCGTACCCGGGCTTCGCCGGCCGGAGCCGCCGCCGTCTCGTCGATGAGGCCGCGGTTGGCGTCGTGGGCCAGGGAGTCGACGAGCGCGGTGACAAGACCAGCCTTGTTGCCGAAGTGATAGCCGATACTCGCCTTGGACTCGCCTGCCTCGCGGGCGATCGCGGAAAGCTTGAGCGCGTCGAACCCGCCCGCGGCCAGAAGCCGCTGCGCGGCGGCGAGGATGTTCTGCGCCGTCGGCGCAAGAGCCTCCATCGGATCCTCGAGCAGCAGCGGCTCGGGAAGGCCTTCCCCGCGCGCCAGGCTCTTTCGCTTCTCGTCGACGGGCGTCACCTGCTCCTCCGGAGATCGCGGTCGGCTTCACTTGCCAGCGTATGCATCGGTTGCTAGTATACATTTGTCCGTCCGGACAAACAAACTTTCGGACTCGCCCACCGACTCAGCGATCTGCCACAGGAGGTACCGCGTTGGACACCACGCTCCCCGCCCTCAAGAAGTACCGCGGCCGCCACTTCCTCACCGATCTCGACTACACCCGCGAGGAGCTCGAGGACCTGCTGCGGCTCGCCGTGAACCTCAAGGCTCTCTGGCAGAAGCGCCCGCTGACGCCGTTCCTCCCCGGCAAGCACCTGGCCATGATCTTCGAGGCCGCCTCCACGCGCACGCGCGTCAGCTTCGAGAACGGCTTCGCCGAGCTCGGCGGCAACGCCCTCTACCTGCGCCCCGGCGAGATCCACCTCCCCGGCCGCGAGAGCATCGCCGACACGGCGCGCACGCTCTCGCAGTACAACGCCGCCATCGAGATCCGCAGCAAGAAGAACGAGACCGTCAATGAGCTGGCCGCGTGGTCGACGGTGCCGGTCATCAATGGGATGGACCACGACCGGCACCCCTGCCAGAGCATGAGCGACGCGCTCACCATCCTCGAGTCGGCCGGGACGCTGGCCGGCGTCACGTTCGCCTACGTCGGTGACGCCGCTCACCCCTGCAACTCCCTCTCCACGACGCTGACCAAGCTCGGGCTCAACGTGCGCGTCGGCAACGCCGCCGGCTACGAGATGGCACCCGAGCTCATCACGCTCTCCGAGCAGCTCGCCGCCGAGAGCGGCGGGTCGTTCCTGCTCACCAACGACCCGCTCGAGGCCATCGCCGGCGCCGACTTCATCTACACCGACTGCTGGTGGTGGACCGGCCAGGAGGACGAGTACAAGGACCGTGTTTCCGCCTTCCGGGCCTTCCAGGTGAACCCCGAGCTGTGGAGCCACGCCAAGCCGGAGACCAAGTTCATGCACTGCCTGCCGGCGATGCGCGGTGAGGAGGTCGTGGACGAGATCGCCGACGGCCCCATGTCGTTGATCTTCCCGCAGGCCCAGAACCGGATGCACTTCCAGAAGGCCCTCATGCTCGCCGTGATCGGCATCGACGAGCTGCCCGATGATCCCGACCTGCAGCCCATCGGCAAAGCCCTGCTCAGCTAGGCACCACCCGCAGCACCGCGTCAGCGAAAGGAACCACCGTGGCTACCGATCTCCAGTCCGGAGCGCCAGGAGGAGCGCTCGCGGCAAAGCCGAAGGTGCTCGGCCTGTTCAGCATGGTGCTGTTCAGCGTCTCGGCCATCCTCGTCGCCGACACCGTCGCCGCGTCGGCGGCGATGGGAGTCCAGGGGCTTGGCTTCTGGATCATCCTCGGCCTGCTGTTCTTCATCCCGTACGGGTTCGTCACCGCCGAGCTCGGTAGCGCCTGGCCTGACGAGGGCGGCATCTACGTGTGGGTCAAGACCGCTTTCGGCCCCGGCTGGGGCACCGTGACCTCCTGGATGTACTGGGTCAACGTGGCCCTGTGGGCGCCGTCCGTCTTCGTGCTCTTCATCGGCGCCATCGAGGTCGCCTTCGGCGTGGACGTCGCGCCGCTGTGGGAGGCCGTGATCGTGAGCCTGACCGCGACCGGGATCACCATCCTCGCCTACGTGCTCGACCCCGACCAGGCGAGCGTCTTCTGGACGCTGTTCGCGCTGTCGTCGATCGTGTTCCTCATCCCGTACCTGCTGATGTTCCCGGCGCTGCTCGTCCTGCGCCGCAAGTTCCCCGACCAGCCGCGCCCGTATGTGGTGCCGGGCGGCGCGGCCGGTGCCTGGATCGCCGCCCTGCTCTGCGAGGCCGGCATCCTGCTCACATTGTTCCTCTTCTTCTACTTCCCGGCCGAGGGGACGTCGAAGGGCGTGTTCTGGCTCATCACCGCCGGTGGCACGATCGTCAGCCTCCTCATAGGCTGGTGGCTCTACCGGCGGTCAAGCCGAAGGAGCGGTGCGGGTATGTCCTCTACGACGAGCGACACACAAGGATAGAAGGGCAGCGATGGCAGCAACGCGCAAGAAGAACGGCAAGACGGTCGTCGTCGCCCTCGGCGGCAACGCCATCCTCCAGCCCGGCCAGGTCGGCACCTTCGAGGAGCAGCTGTTCAACATCGACGGCGCCATGCGCCGCATCGCGCAGCTGGTCGAGGACGGCTGGCGGGTCGTGCTCACCCACGGCAACGGCCCCCAGGTCGGCAACCTGCTCATCCAGAACGCGCTGGCCGCCAAGACGGTGGCGCCGATGCCGATGGACGTCTGCGGCGCCGAGAGCCAGGGCCAGATCGGCTACATGGCGGCCCAGACCCTGGCCAACCACCTGCGCAAGCGCCGGCTCGAGGTGCCGGTGGTGACGATCGTCACCCAGGTCGCCGTCGACCCGCGGGACAAGGCCTTCGCCAACCCTTCCAAGCCGGTCGGCCCCTTCTACTCCGCGGCCGAGGCGCGGAAGATGATGCTCGAGGAGGGCACCGCCATGCGCGAGGACGCGGGCAGAGGCTGGCGCCGCGTCGTGCCCAGCCCCGAGCCCCGCGAGATCGTCGAGATCGAGGCGATCCGCAAGCTCGTCGCCTCGGGCAGCCTCGTCGTCTGCTCGGGCGGCGGCGGCGTGCCCGTGGTGCGCTCGCGCGGCGCCCTCTCCGGCATCGACGCGGTGATCGACAAGGACCTCGCCGCGGCGCTGCTCGCGCGTGAGCTCGGCGCCCAGGCGCTGCTCATCCTCACCGACGTGCCCCGCGCCTACATCGCCTACGGCAC
>DASRZL010000048.1:0-3110 GCA_035686425.1 Thermoleophilia bacterium | reverse complement strand
CGCCCCGAGACCCGCGTCACGGCGTCGATGAGATCGAGAACGGTCTTGGGGTCCCCGCAGCCGACGTTGCAGATGCTGCCGGCGGCGCCTTCGGCGGTAGCCGCCCTCAGGGTTGCGTCGACCACGTTGGCCACGTAGGTGAAGTCCCGCGACTGCAGGCCATCGCCGAAGACGAGTGGGCGCCCTCCCTCCATCGCGATGCGCATGAAGCGGGGCACCACGCCGCTGTACTGCGACGTCGGGTCCTGTCGCGGGCCGAACACATTGAAGTAGCGCAGGGCCACCGTCTCGAGCCCGTACACCGTGTGGAAGGCGCGCGCGTACTGCTCGGCGGCGAGCTTTGAGACCGCATACGGCGAGATCGGCTCAGGGACGAGCTCCTCACGCTTGGGCATGGCGGCATTGGCGCCGTAGATCGACGAGGATGAGGCCAGGACGACCCGGCGCACGCCTGCGTCTCGCGCCGCAAGCAACGTGTTCAGCGTGCCGGTGATGTTGGCCTCGTTGGTGGTGAGCGGGTCCTGCACGGAGCGCGGCACCGACGGCAGCGCCGCCAGATGGATCACGTATGCGACGCCCTTGACGGCGTTGTGAGCGCGCTCGTAGCTGCGCACATCGCCCTCGAAGACCTCCACGTCGCCGCCGACGGCGTCCAGGTTGCCGCGCCGTCCGGTGGAGAAGTTGTCGAGAATGCGCACGACGTGGCCGCGGCGAAGCAGCTCCGCGACGACATGCGAGCCGATGAAGCCCCCGCCGCCGGTCACCAAATACTCGTCCGCCATCCCCGCCTCCCTCCTCGCCTGCCGGCAATGCTACTACCAATCGCGCAGTTGGTGCCCACGCGCAGCCTCAACACCCGCGTTTACCGGACTGTAGACGCTATGGATCGCAGCGCCCTCAGCATCTCTCAACCACTGCCGATGCCATAGGCAGCAAGCGAGGAGGGGTGGCGCGCTCCCCTCCACATGCGCCGGCGCCGAGCACCATCTTCGGCCCTTGGCGCCGAGACGCCAACGGGGCCTGGCCCCCACGTGGTCTGACGTGCGCTGTCGCGCACGGCCGGCCCGCGCTCTCCCGGAGGTGTGGTACATGAAATCATGGCGCGCGGTCATCCTCGTTGCGCTGGTAGGTGTAGCGGTCCTGACTCTCGCCCCCAGCGCACTCGCCTGGCGGCAGAACCGGGCAGCCGGGTCGGATCACCTTACGACCCAGCAGTGGATCCTCTCGAAGGCGGTCGAGCTCGCGACTGCGGAAGGCGCCGATTGGGTCGATCTGCCCGCGGCTCTCGCTGTGATCGACGACCCCGATACGCGCCTGCACGACTTCCGCTACCACGTGTACGACCGCTGGGGCCGCAAGCATGGCTCAGCGCAGCTCCGCACCTCGATGTATTTCGAGCTCATGCGCGCCGCCCTTGAGAGAGGCGATACCCCGGCCGCGAGCCGATTCCTCGGGCTTCTCGCCCACTACTACAGTGACGCCTGCAACCCGCTGCACACAGACGCTTCGCGTGGCGAGCGGCGATGGGTCCACAGGACGTTTGAGCGACCGGTGGCCGGACTGCTCGCGAGCTCGCAGCCGAACCGCGTGCAGCGCAAGGCAGCCAACGCCCGGGTGCGCGACGTCGGCGACGACATCGCCGCCTTCACCGTCCTCTCGGCGCGCGACGCCCATCGTGACTACCGCCGTGTCGTCAAGACAGTGCGCCGCCGCGGGTTCAGCAAGACGGCGGCGCGTCTCGCCGGTCGCGCCGTCAAGCGCGCCGTCGAAGGAGTCGCCGGCATGATCGTGGCGGCCAATACGGACGGCGGCGTGCTCCCGCTCAGCGCCCGGCCCGCCCCAAAGACAGACCCCGCGATCCTCTCACTGCACAAGAGCGCGACCGTCAGCTCGGAGGACGGGCTCTACCATCCTGCCCCCTTCGCCAACGACGGAGATCGCGGCTCCTGGTGGACGGCCGGCACCGCCGAGTACCCGCAGTGGTGGCAGGTCGACCTCGGGGAGAGGCCGGAGATCGGCAGCGTGAAGGTCGACTGGTTCAAGGGCAAGACGAGGTCCTACACCTACACGATCGACCTCAGCGAGGACGGCAAGAGCTGGTGGACGGCTGTGGATCGCCGCGCGCGCACCGGGTTCGGAAGCTCGACCGACATGCTGTACGGGGAGCGCGGGCGGTACGTCCGCGTGACGGTGCTCGGCTACGTGCCTTCGCGCAAGACGGCCTCAGACCGCTACGGGCCCGCGGCGATCACCGAGTGCACCATCTACGCCCCCTCGGCCGAGAAGCCGGTGCCGACACCCACCCCGACGCCGACTCCTACGTCCTCAGCCAAGCCGAGTCCTACTCCCACGCCGACTCCGACCTCTTCGGCAAAGCCGAGTCCGACTCCCACGCCGCCGCCGTCCGACGGCACCATCATCGTTGCCGGCACGAGCTCCGCCGCCGTCGACGCCGCCTTCGCCAAGGCTACTCGCGGCGACACCGTGCACTTTCCCGCCGGCACCTACTCGCACGCCACGCTGAACATCCCGGACGGCGTCGACGTCACCGGAGCCGGCATCGGCCGCACGCATCTCAAGTTCGGCGTCACCTTCGGCAGCGACTCGGAGATCGGCGGCACGGCCGCCCAGGGCCTCCTCGTCGGCAACGCCGGAAGCATCGCCCTGCGCAACCGCGAGGGCGTGCAGAACACGACCTTCAGTTTTGTCCGCTTCCGCGGGGGCGGGCCCCGCGACGGCGTCGACTACTCGAAGTACACGGACTCCTCCTCGAACTACACCTCCTACGACCCCGTGGTGCAGCTCGGGGGCAAAGGTACGAAGCGCTCGGCCTCGAGGATCACGTTCACCGACTGCGAGTTCGAGCGTTCAGCGGGATCCTACGTCTCGACTCGCGTGCGGGCGAACATCATGAGCCTCTGGGAGGACAACCGCAATGGCTACGCTCACCTCGAGTACCTGACCTTCGTGCGCTGCCACTGGGGCGTCAAGAACGCTGCCGGGCAGTTCGGAGCCACCACGGCCAACATCGAATTCAAGACCAACTCGCAGAGCAGCGAGCCCGACTTCTCTCACAACTGGCACGACGTCGTGCTCAGAGACTGCATCTT
>DASRZL010000047.1:0-8748 GCA_035686425.1 Thermoleophilia bacterium | reverse complement strand
CTCACCCTCTCACGCAAGCGCCACGAATCCGCGACGCGCACAGTATGACACGGCAGCGCGAGACGACGGCCTGCCGCGTCGCCAGACACAGTGGCGGCCCCACCATCGTTCGGAGAGAGGCCGTCACGTCGCCAGGCAACCCTGGCCGATCGTCAGACAGGTCCGCACTGACAGCCTGGACGAGTGATGCTACGAGATCCGCCGTGCCCAAAGAAAGCCAAGCAGAGAGGCCGAAGCCGACGGTGCCTGAGTCACCGTCTGCCCGGAGGCCACGATGCACGCCGACCTCGACACTCTCTGCACGGTCATCTAGTGCACAGCCGACAAACTGATGCCAGAGGCGCGTGCCAACGCGAGGCGCCGCATCACCGACGCCGAGCTGTTCAGGCTCTGCGTCGCCCAGGCGATCATGGGCATCCCCTCTGACCGCCGCTTCCTGGCGGTGACAAGGAAGCGCCTCATCCACCTCTTCCCACGCCTGCCCAGCCAGCCCGCCTACTGGAAGCGCCGGCGTCGCCCGGCCGACGCGATCGAATGGCTCATGGGCGCGTTGGCGAGCACGAGCCCGGGCCTCCCTGACGACCTGCTGCTCTGCGGCTCGACCCCGGTGCCCTGCGCCGCCAGCCTTGAGACGCTCAAGCGTTCGACGCTCACAGACGCGGCCGGCTACGGCTACTGCGCCGCGCACTCGCGCCGGTGCTGGGGCTTTCGCCTGCACCTGCTTGGGGGGTTCTGAAGTTCCCGACTTCTCTTCACGACAGAGTCCGTACTCTTCGTCAGCAGAGAGGTGGGAATGACTCAGAAGCAGCGTGACATCAAGAGGAAGCTCGCAGTGCTCGAGTACGCAGGTGCTGCCGGGTGTCGCGCTGATCGAGATAGCGACCACCCGGCACCACGCTCGCGATCACCTCGTCGGTGATGACCAGCGACTCCAGTGATCCGGTGAGCCCGAAGTCCAGATGGCCGGCAATGTGGTTGAGATTGGAGCCGGCCTGCATCATCAGCAGCGTCTCCGCGGCGATACCCAGGCCCGCCTGCGCGTCGACCAGCTCGCCTTGCCTCGAGTGGCTCGTGTCACGACCTTGTGCCTAAGGCTCGGCGTGGATGATCGCGTACCTCGTTCCGTGCTCCGAGACAGGGGAAAGGCGGACGACGAGAGGGCCGGGCTGCGCATGGCAGCCCGGCCCTCTGAGCCTGGCCCCTCACGGCTCGAGCGCCACTCTCACCGCACGATGAGCCTATTGCTGGCGCGCCTCACCTGCGTATTGCCGGCCGTGTCCGTAGCGTACACGTAGAACCTGTACGTCTTCTTCGCGAACTTGCAGCGGAATCTGTACGTCAGCGTCTTGTTGACCTTGCGATTCTTCAGGGTGATCGTCTTGACGGTGCGGCCGCCGAGCGTCTTGATCTTGATCTTGACCGTGGCCGTGGGGCTGCCCGGGCGCACGTCGGCGACCCTGTAGGTCAGCGTCGCTCGTGTGCCGCGGCGCACGCGCGACGCTTTCGGCGCCTTCGGCGTCGGACGGCGTGTGTCGATCTTGACGGTGCACGTCTTCGCCGTCTCGATGTTGCCGGCAGCGTCGATCGAACGGTACGTGATGACGCGGGTTCCATCGCCCACATGCTTCACGCGGTCTGCAGCGATGGTGACTGTGCTGCCCGTCACCCAGGTGCCCGCCGCCCCGCCCGACAGCGAGTACTGGGTCCGGGCGCCGCCGCCGGTCATGCCGGACAGGGAGTCGGTGGCCGACAGCGTCACGGTGACGTCTCTCCTGTTCCACCCGGTGGGCGCGTTGTCAATGGTGACCGGAGTAGTATCGTCCACGAGAACAGAGGTGGTATGAGCCGTCTCCACGTTGCCCGCCACGTCGGTGGAGCCGTACTGGATGGTGTGCTCGCCCGGATCAGACAGCGTCACCTGCGAACCCTGCATCCAGTCGCCGCCGTCTACCCGATACGCCGTGGAGGCGACGCCCGAGATCGCGTCCGTCGCCGCGAACTTCACGACCACCGGCGCCTTGTCCCAGCCACTCGGTCCATCGTCAGTGGTCGACGGCGGCGTCTGGTCGATCTTCGCGGTGGTGTTCTGGTCGGATTCCACGTTGCCCAGTACGTCGGTGGATCGATACGTGATGGCGTGGTTGCCTTCGGTCGACACCGTCAGTTGCGTGCCGCTCACCCAATCGCCCTCGTCGATCTTGTACGCGGTGCCCGCGACGCCGGCGCCGGCGTCGACGGCGCTGAGATTGACCGTCACCGGAGTCTGGCTCCAGGCGCCGGTCGCGTCGTCACTGGTCACGGGGCCCGTCGTGTCGATCTTGACGCGCAATCTCGCCATCGGTCCCCAGTTGCCGGCCGCATCCGCGGCTCGCACATGGAAGTACCACGTGCCATCGCCCTGGCCGGGCGAGGTCCAGTTCGGATCGGTCCCGGTGGTTCGCGCATCGGGGACCGTGTGCAAGCTCTCGTCGATCAGGAAGCTGTAGCCGTACACCCCCGACTCGTCGGCGGAAACGGTCCACTCGAACGTCGGGGCGGCATCCGCATACCACGCCGTGTCGTCGGGGTGCGAGGACGACGTCAGCGAGGTGATCGTCGGCGCCGTGACATCGCTCGCGTAGAACGCGAAGGTCGGTGTGAGCCGGTTGTCTGTGTCGCCGAGGCCGAGCTGGGCGTACACGTTGTCACCCCATACCCACAATCCGCCATCCGGCTTGAGGCCCGCGGAATGATCATTGCCGGAGGCGATGGCGACCCAGTCGGTCGCCGTGCCCACTCGGATCGGCGTGGGGTGAGCGACGGTGTCCGCAGTGCCTTGGCCGAGCTGACCGTAGGTGTTGTCGCCCCAGGCGAACAAGCCACCCGGCGTGGTCGCCATTGTGTTGTCGTCGCCGCAGGTCAGCAGCGCCCAATCCGACGCGTCCCCGACGGGCGTCGGCGTCTCGCGGGTCGTGGTGTCGCCGAGGCCGAGCTGACCATAGTCATTGAAGCCCCAGGCGTAGAGGTTGCCGGTCGTCTTCAGGGCCCGCACGTCGGCGTCGCCGCATACCGCCCTGGCCCAATCTTCATCCGTGCCGACCTGCAGCGGCAGCGAGCTGGCGGTCGTACCGCCGACGCCCAGCTGGGACTTGTCGTTGCGACCCCAGGTCCACAGAGTGCCGTCGGCCTTTGTCGCGGCAGCGAAGTAACGACCCGCGCTGACGCCGGTCCAGTCTGCATCCAGATTCACCAACGTCGGCTCCAGGCGATCCACCTCGTCGCCCAGACCAAGCTGCCCATACACATTGGAACCCCAGGTCCACAACGTGCCGTCACTCTTCAAAGCGAGCGAGAAGTGGTTGCCCGCGGCGATGGCCTGCCAGTCTGTGTCGGTGCCGACCCGCGTCGGTACCGTGCGGTCCTCGGTGTCGCCGAGGCCCAGCCGTCCGTCTCTGTTGTCTCCCCAGGCCCACAGGCTGCCGTCTGCCTTGAGAGCCAGAACGTGCCAGTCGCCGGCGGCGAGCTTGGCCCAATCCGTGTCGGCTCCAACGTGAGTTGGGCGCGTGCGGTTGCTGCGCACGCCGAGCCCCAGCTGCCCGAAGTTGTTCATCCCCCAAGCGAACAGGCTGCCGTCCGGCTTGATGAGGAGCGAATAATCCTCTCCCAGGGCGAGTTGCGCATCGGCTGCCTCGGCGGGAGCCACCGCGGCCAGCTGCGCCAAGCTGAGCACTGCCAGGATCGAGACAGTGACCACGAGCGTGTAGAGATTGCGTCGCACAGTCATGCTTGTACCCCCCCGAATCAGGATCGCCCGATGCGTCCCCTTGCCTCTCTCGGAATGAGAATAGCAGGCCATCACGGCCGTTGCGTCGCCCGCGCCCGTGCAGACAACACATTATCTGCGCGGGACCACCGATTCCTAGCCGAGTTCGCCGATCGGTGGACGCTGCAACACCGACGCTGCCAGGGAGTCATGGACGGTGGGAGAGCGACGGGAATCGGCCGGGTGGTAGGCTGGCGACGTCCAGGGGGCAGCAGGCGGACTGGAGACCCACCATGCTCGTCAGGAACCGAATCGCGCAGTTGCTGCTAGTACTCTACGCCGTCGGCAGCGTCGCCTTCGCCATCCCTCTGCTCTTCGCGTTCGCGCACGCCGGCGACCTCGCGAACACGACCTCGGGCAAGGTCCTTGCCGCCGCGCTGCTGGCGATGGCGCTCGGCGCCCTGGCGGCGGCCCGCGACCCCTGGGAGAACAGGGTGATGGTCCTCGTGGTGATCGCGTTCACATCGTTCTCGGCACTCGCTATCGCGTACCGGCTGGTGTTCGGGGAGCACCCCAGTGACCCCGCCTGGATCGTCCTC
Source organism: Thermoleophilia bacterium (assembly GCA_035686425.1). Lineage (GTDB taxonomy): Bacteria > Actinomycetota > Thermoleophilia > UBA2241 > UBA2241 > CAIXSE01. The sequence goes on along the minus strand of DASRZL010000047.1, from coordinate 4,407 downwards.
CCCTTCGCGATCGGGGCTCCGGTGCTCTTCGCCCTCTTCTATCCCCGGTCGCCTGCTGCCGGTTGACCCCAGAAGGTCGACAACACGATTACCATTGTGCGACGCCGGATTTGAGGTACGCTATGCGTGGGGCCAACTGATCCATCACACGCAGCTTCGAGGCCATGGACTTGGAATCACAAGCGCCGACGCCTGAAGATTCTGGCCAGTCCCTCGCCGAGGGCGATGAGGGACTCGGCCGGCTTCGGCTCGAACTCCCCGACGCGGCCAACGAGCTCCTCGCCATCGTGCGCTACGTCACGGCCGACGACGGGCCCCTGCAGGCGACACCTGGTCCCAGCTTTCTATCACCCTGGCACGAGCGCGCACTGCACAAGGCGCTCGAGCGGCTCGAAGTCATCGACCACTTCCTGAGAGGTCGCGTCGCGTTCTTCGTGGCCGGCAAGGACCACGGCTACGAACCCGTCGAAGGAGAGCTGGAGCTGGCCGGGGCGGCGCTCGACACCTGCCGCGCCACCGCGAGAGTCGTGGACGCTTTGCTCGCGGGCGGGCTGCCGACGGAGCCTGAGTACGAGGCGATGAGCGCCACCACCGTGAGGCTCTACCCGGCGCTGGAGGCGCTCGGGAACTGCGAGTGACGCAGGCGCCTCAGCCGCGGCGCGGCACGCGTCTCCGACTCAGAAGCCCAGGGCGCTGATCTCGGGACCTGCGCTCCCGCCGTTACCGCCGTTGCCTCCGCTCCCGCCGTTGCGCGGGTGCTTGAGCGTCTCGGCGATGTCTTCGGGCACGGGAAGGTCGCGCAGCAGGATGCCGTAGAGCTTGTCGGCCAGCGCCGGTGCCTCATCGAGCACGCAGGCCACCTGACGCAGGCGGTACTCGAGGAAGAAGTCCGGCTCGACGCAGAGCGACTCGGCGATCACCGCGATCACCTGATCGGCCGGCACGGGGCGCGTGCCTTTGGTGAGATGGTTCAGGTAGCCCGCCGAGAGCTTGGTCTTGTAGGCCAGCTGGCGGTAGCTCAGATGCCGCTCCTCCATGAGGCCCTTGAGAGCGATGGGGAACCGCTCCTGCGAGAACCTGTTCTTGGCGATCGGCGTTGTATAGAGGGCGCTCATTTCAGTAACAGATATCGCCCGGAGGCCCGGATACTTGAGTGAAAACACTTAGGGCGTTGTCAGGACTGCATACGCCGACGTCGCGCGGCGCTCGCGGCGGCCGCGGTGGCGGCGCCGGGACGGCTCCTCAGCCGCGGCGCAAGAGCTCGTCGAGGGCGGCGGCGAGATCCGCGACCGGCAGGTCGCGCCGCTCGCCGCCCGTCCGCTCCTTGACCTCGACGACGCCCTCCCCGGCACGCTTGCCCACGACCACCTGCACCGGGCAGCCGAGCAGGTCGGCATCCTTGAACTTGATGCCGGGGCTCATGGCGCGATCGTCGTACACGATGTCGAAGCCCTCGGCCGTCAGCTGCGAGTACAGCCCGTCGGCGAGCCCCTTCTGGACGTCATCAGAGGGGCGCACGAGCACCAGATGGACCTGGAACGGGGCGATGCCCGCCGGCCAGCAGATGCCGTTGTCGTCGTGGTGCTGCTCGACTGCGGCCGCGGCGATGCGCGCGAGGCCGATGCCGTAGCTGCCCATGACGATGGGGCGTTCCTTGCCGTCCTCGTCCAGGAACGTCGCCCCCATGGGCACCGAGTACTTGAGACCGAGCTGGAAGATGTTGCCGACCTCGATCACGCGCGCGCCCTCGAGGTCGCCCGCGCACCGGGCGCACGGGTCGCCGGGCTGAGCAGCACGCAGGTCGGCGTACACCGCCTGCGGCACCATCTCCATGGTGATACCGGTGCGGTGGTGGTCCGGCTCGTTGGCGCCGGCCACGTAGTGGCCCCGGCGCAACGACTCGTCGGCGTACACGGGCAGCTCTGTGGGCACAGGGCCGATGTAGCCGGGCTCGGTGCCGTGCGCCGCCACCACCTCGTCCGGCGTGGCCATACGGAACCCGGCCCCGAGCGCCTTGCGCAGCTTGAGCTCGCTGATCTCGTGGTCGCCGCGCAGCAGCACCATGACCTGGCGCACGCCGTTCGCGTCACCGGCGGCGCCCGGTGACGACTCATCCTCGAGGGTGACGACGATCGCCTTCATGAACGCGCGTGGAGGCAAGCCGAGGAAGTCCACGACCTGGGAGATGGTCTTGGCGCCGAACGTGGGCAGGACGGCGTCGACCGTGAGGGGCACGGCCACGGCCGCACCGACGTCGGCGGTGGATGCGCCCGCGCCGTCCACCGCAGTCTGGATCTCGCTGTGCGGCGGCTCGCGGTCGGCGCCGGCGACAGCCAGATCCACGTTGGCGGCGTAGCCGCACTCGCGGCAGAACACGATCTCGTCCTCGCCGGCGTCCGCGTAGGCCATGTACTCGTGGCTGATGGCGCCGCCCATCATGCCGGAGTCGCCCTCGACCATCATGCACTCGACGCCGCAGCGCGCGTAGATGCGCTCGTAGGCGACGATGTGCTTGCGGTAGCTCTCCTGCAGCGCCTCCTCGCTCACGTCGAGGCTGTAGGAGTCCTTCATGATGAACTCGCGCGTGCGCAGGACGCCGCTCTTGGGCCGCGCCTCGTCGCGCTCCTTGGTCTGGAAGTGGTACCAGAGCTGCGGCAGCTGCTTGTAGCTGTGGACCTCGCGCGCGGCGAGCCAGGTGACGACCTCTTCGTGCGTCATGGCCAGCGCCATCTCCGCGCCCTTGCGGTCCTTGAGGCGGAACATCTCGCCGCCGATGGCGTCCCAGCGGCCGCTCTCCTCCCAGATCTCCGCCGGCTGCAGGACCGGCATGAGCATCTCCTGGCAGCCGATCGCGTCCATCTCCTCGCGGATGATCTGCTCGATCTTCTGCATGACGCGCCAGCCGGCCGGCAGGTACACGTAGATGCCGGCGGCGAGCTGGCGCACGAGGCCGGCGCGGACCATCAGCTTGTGGCTGACGGCCTCCGCGCCGGCCGGATCCTCTTTGACGGTGGGCAGAAGCAGCTGACTCAAGCGCATGGGCACCCCGATCGCGACGGTCTGATCCAAACCGAGGATGATATCACCCGCGCCGCCTGCTGACGGCGCCCGCAGCGCCCGACAGTGATATCATGCGGCGCTCGACCAATCCGCATGACCAGCGGAGGTACCCTGCGATGCGCATCCTGTTCGTCCTTCCCGATCTCCCGCACCCGCCGTTCACCGGCGCCCACGCGCGACCACTCACCCTCATGCGGGCGGCCGCGCGGCACCACGAGATCGCGGCCGTAGGGGCGGCGCCGGACGGCGCCGACCTCGACGTCGTCGAGGGGCTCTGCGCCGACGTGCGGGTCGCGCCGGAGATCGGAGCCACGCCCTCCGGCAGAGGGCTGGTCTCGCCGGTGCCTCTGGTCAGCCGTGGCCGCTCCCTCGCCGTCGCCGGCCTCGTCCAGGAGCTCGTTGACGAGTGGAAGCCCGACGCGATGGTGACGGAGACCCTGTACGCCGCGAACTACCGCGACGATGCGGTGCCGCTGATCGTCGACCTGCCGGAGATCCCCAGCGGCCTCTGTGAGTCTGCGGCCGCCGCCCACCCCCTGCGCTACCTCGCCGCCAACCTCCAGGCGGCCACCAGCCGGCGATACGAGCGGCGCCTCCTCGACGACGCCGTCCCGGTGACCATCAACGACGGCGACAGAGAACGTCTCGCCAACCTGGGCGTGAACGCGTACACGGTACCGCTGGCCTTCGATCTCCCGCCCGAGGACGCGCTCCACGATCGCGCCTCGCGCGCCCGCCACGACGAGGCAGTGCGCCTGCTCTTCATCGGCTCCTTCGTGCACGAGTCCAACCGCGACGCGGCGCAGTTCCTCGTCCGCCGGTTGGCGCCCGAACTGCGCGGCGAGCGGGTGCCGTTCGCGATGGTCATCGCCGGCCTGCGGGCGCCGTCGTGGCTGCGCAAGGCCGGCGGCGCCGGCGTCACCGTGATCTCCGACGCGCCCGACCTCGAGCCGTTGTACCGCAGCGCCGACCTCGTGCTCGCCCCGCTGCCGCACGGCGGCGGCACCAAGAACAAGACGCTCGAGGCGATGGCCTGGGGCCTCCCCGTGATCGGCACGACGCAGGCGTTCGCCGGTCTTCCCCAGCTCGACGGCAAGGCCTTCGTGTGCGACCCGCTCGACCCGCTCGTGTTCGCCCACCGCATCCGCGCGCTTCGCGACGACCCCGAGCTGAGGCTGCGCCTCGGCGCGGCGGCGCGCGACCACGTCGCCGGCGCGCACGCCCCGGAGCTCGCGGCAGCGAGGGCCGTCGCCCTCTTCGACGCGGTCGCGGCCGGCGGCGGCGTAGCGGAGGCGGAGGCGCTGGCGCGCGCGGGGCTGGAGGACGCGCGCCCGATCGAGGGCCAGC